>JAQTYP010000460.1 GCA_028688235.1 Methylomonas sp. | reverse complement strand
CAGAGGTTAAGCCGTTCGTGGTGAGCAAAGTCGAACCATGAATGGCTTAACCGTTCACCCTTCGACAAGCTCTCAAGAAACAGCTTTTTTGTATGTTTAAAATCAATGACTTGTGAAATTTAAAAATTGCAAAAATTTGCCTCAAACAGCGGCTGTTTCATGGTAACGCCATGCTTCCGAAGGGGGCTTACTTTGCTCAGGGTGAACGGTTAAGCCTCCCTCTGTTCCCGGCTTAAGTCGGTAGCCTTTACGTGACGCGAGCCATCAAGGCAGGCGCCAAAGGTTATCTGGTGAAGAATAGCGAGCCCGAACAACTGACGACGGCGGTAATCGATATCGCCGCCAGCGGTAGCTTTTTATCTCCGGCATTGGCGCAACGCTTGGCGATCGGCTCGGTAAAAGACGAGACAAACGAAGAAATCAAGAAGCTGACTCCACGCGAGTTCGATATTTTTTGTTTGCTGGCTCAGGGCAAAAGCACCAAAGAAGTCGCAAGCCATTTGCATTTAAGCTATAAGACCATATGCAACAATAGTACGACCATCAAGGATAAACTCGGCATCAAGACCTTGTCCGAACTGGCATTGTTAGCCAGCCGCCACGGCATCGTGAAGAGTCCGGATATTTCCTAGCGATCTTGAAATTTCAGGCCATACGGAGGCTACTGCCATGCGATCAAGCGTTTTCATTGTCGGTTTTGCCATGAGTCTTTGCATGACAGCCTGCTCTTTGCCCACTCATCCAGTCCCTGATAGCGTCAAGATCAAGATCGTTGCCTTCAACGATTTCCATGGCCACTTGGAATCGCCGGGCTCGCTGGGCCAATCACCTGTCGGCGGCATCGAATGGCTGGCGGGCTATGTCAGCCATTTGAAACGGCAAAATCCTAATACCCTCGTCGTCTCGGCCGGCGACCTCATAGGTGCCAGTCCCTTGCTTTCGGCGATGTTTCATGACGAAGGCACCATAGAGGCCATGAATCGCCTCGGCCTGGATTTTAATGCGGTCGGCAATCACGAATTCGACGCCGGCCAGGACGAGTTAAAACGCATGCAAACTGGCGGCTGCCATGCCGTGTATAAATCACATTCCTGCAGAGGGGCCGATGTCGGCACGCCGGTGCCTTTCGAAGGCGCCGGTTTCCAATTCCTGGCCGCCAACGTCATCGAAGAATCATCCGGCAGAACGCTGTTCCCCGCCTATGCCGTCAAAACCGTGGACGGCGTCCGTATCGGCTTTATCGGCATGACGTTAAAAGATACGCCGACCGTCGCCGCCGGCGCCGGCCTCGCGGGGCTGACCTTTCAGGACGAAGCGACTACGGCCAATGCGCTGGTTGCGGAACTGCGCGCGCAAGGTGTCGAAACCATCGTGTTATTGATACACCAAGGCGGCACCGTCCCTGATTCGATAAGCCCCGAAAACATCAACCAGTGCAACGACAATCTGGAAGGCTCGCCGATATCGGCCATCGTCAAACAACTGGACGCTGCGATCGATCTGGTCATATCGGGCCATACCCATCAGGCCTACATCTGCGAAATCGCCAACCGATCGGGCCGCTCGATACCGGTGACCAGCGCCCACTCCAGGGGCCGCTTGTTGACCGACATCGAACTACAAATAAGCCGTTCGACCGGCGACGCAACGGGCATCAGCGCCAGCAACCTCGTCGTCGATCGCAACTCTCCCGTTATCGTTCCGAACGAAGCGCTAAAGACGCTAGTAACCCATTACAAAGCCATCGCCACCCCCTTGGCCAATCGCATCGTCGGTACGATAGCGGCAAGCATTTCGACGGTCGAAAACGAGGCGGGCGAATCGGCCCTGGGCGATTTGACAGCCGACGCCCGTCTGGCCGCAACTGCCGGCGATGCGTTCGGGCCGGCTGCGATAGCGTTTATCAACCCCGGTGCCATCAGAGCCGATCTGATCTATGAGTCCGGCCCCGACGGCGAAGGCGAAGGTAACGTCACTTACGCGGAAGCATTTACCATGCATCCTTTTGCCGACAGACTGGTCACGCTCACGCTGACCGGAGCCCAAATCCATACATTATTGGAGCAACAATTCCAAGGTTGCACCGAAGCTTATCCCAAAGACGCACCCATGGCAGGCCAAGAAGTCAACCGTATATTGCAGGTGTCGGATGGTTTCGGCTACACCTGGCGGGAAAAAGGCACGCCTTGCGATAATGTGGACCCGGCGGACATCACGATTAACGGCGTTCGCATGGCACCGGATGCGAGCTACCGCGTTACCGTCAACGACTTTTTAGCCAACGGCGGCGATCGATTTTATATCTTGCAACAAGGCTGGAACAGGTCCGAAGGTCCGACCGATTTGGAGGCCCTGGAGCACTATTTGCAGTCCCACCCCAGACTGAAGCCCGGCCCTCGAGGCCGCATAAAGCTCAAACATTAGGGATTCTGGGGCATATACTTCGCGCGGTCACATTTGCGGTTTATCCTGGAAAAATCGACTATTCAGCCATCTCGTTGCGAGCCGTCGCTACTTCAACATAAAACTGAACAATGACGTTTTTACATGGACACCTATGGCGATACGCGTATAATTCGCGCCTATTCTATGTCGCGCCCCTTTTTGACAAAACCGATGAGGGCTAGAGGGGATTGGTTAAATTTCTCCTGCCGCCTCTTTATCAAAAGGTAGAGCAACTGTCGACGAAAGCCATGACCTTTTAAATTCCACCTTTCCTTCCTGAATTTTCATGAAAATTGTCATTCTTGGCGCCGGAGTGACCGGCTCTTCGGTTGCCGGCGCCTTAGCCAGTGAAGAAAACGACATTGTGGTGATAGACAAAAAACCGCATCTGCTTTCGGCGCTGAAAGGCCGGCTTGACATCGCCACCATCGAAGGCAATGCGGCTCATCCGACTACCCTGGAACTTGCAGGCGTCGGTTCGGCCGATATGGTGATAGCGGTAACCGACCGCGACGAAACCAACATGTTGGCTTGCCAAGTCATCAACACCCTATACGAAAGACCCAAAACCATCGCTAGGGTCCGCGCCATCGATTTTTTGAACCACCCGGAATTGTTTCGCCCCGGCGGTATCGATATCGTGATCAGTCCGGAACAGGTCGTCACCGAATCCATACACAATTTGATTAAATACCCCGACTTGGCAATCTTGGTCTGGCAGGCCATGGCATCGATTGAAACGAGCGCGCCTCGAAGATCCAGCAGT
>JAQTYP010000459.1 GCA_028688235.1 Methylomonas sp. | reverse complement strand
ACCCAGGCTTTCGAACAGCAGTGGGCCACGCAAGGCAAACAAATCCGCGAGATGTTGCGCAATGGCGATGATGTGCTCGTGCATTGCAAAGGCGGCCTGGGCCGGGCGGGCATGATCGCGGCGCGGCTGTTGGTGGAATTGGGCATGGATGCCAATGAGGCGATCCATGCCGTTCGCCGCGCGCGCAAGGGCGCCATCGAAACGCCCGCGCAACTGGCTTTGGTGCGGCGAACCCAGCCGATTCCTTGAGCCGAGAGGTGAATGCGGACATGCCGCTGATCGATACCGCCACCCTGCGACGGATTGGCGGGCAACTGGGCACCAACCCCGCGGGCATTTTTCAAGACGCCGACGGACGGCGCTACTACGTGAAGACGCTGGAGTCTACAGCGCATGCCCGCAACGAGATGATTGCCGCCAAGCTCTACCGACTGGCCGGCGCGCCGACGTTGACTTATGTGAACACAAAGGCGCCCGACCAGATCGCGACCGAGTGGATCGAACTCGACAAAAAATGTATTGCCCATCTCAGCGAAAGCGAACGCAAACAGGCGCAGCAGTGGTTCGGTGTGCATGCCTGGACCGCCAACTGGGACGCCGCCGGCTTCCATGGCGACAACCAGGGAGTCGTCGACGGCAAAGTACTGACGCTCGATGTCGGCGGAGCACTGGCATTCCGGGCTCAAGGTGACCCAAAAGGCAAAGCATTCGGCAGCCGCGTGGATGAACTCGATATACTTCGAACTGACGAAGGCAACCCTCACGCAGTCAGGCTCTTCAGTGACATGAGCCCAGAAGACATCAAACAGGCCATCATGGTTGTGCTACGGATTACCGACGAACAGATTCGCCAGATCATCATTGACAGCGGCGGCAGTGACATGCTGGCAGAGAAAATGATTGCGCGCAAAGCCGATATGGCTAGGCGCTAGAAGCAATTTAGATTCTATTTAGCCTTAGGAGCTGGCAGCGACCTTGATCGTTAAAGCTAAACAGATTTGAACTTCAGCTATCGAGCACGACGTTTTAAAAAATGCTAATTTACAGTTTCGGCCAGAAGAGACAACCATGTTGTTGGCGTCAGTGACAGCAGTTTAGCCAATAGCTGCCTGCTAGTTTGAGCTATAAATGCTTGATTGCAAGACCTGGTACCGATTTGATGCAAGCCATGGTAGCTATGAAAAGCCGACAAGCGTCGAATAGCGCGACGGGCTAGTCGATTTTTCGGTTGGTTAGTTATTCACAGCTTCTGTGGATAACATTGTGTCAAAACCGTGACCAAACTAGGCTTCTCGTTGCAGTTCAACGTCTTGAGTCAGATTGATCAAGTTTTAGTCAATGACCTCGACGGCTTGGCTTTGACGGTGTGTTAGTACCACCCCCTCCCAGTCGTCGCGTTACTCCAAACCGGCCACTCAGCCAAATCCAGATTCTTGGAACTGGTGGCCTACATAGCGGCCCTTGGCGACCTCATCCAATCGGCAATTATGCGACATTCAAGATTTGAAATGTATGGCTGCAAACTGGCTCATTGCCGTCAACGATTTTGTTTGATTAATTTCCCGGTTTTTTGGCAAGCTGGTTTCGTACGCCGGCGGCATAAGACCGGCCTATCCTAACCTCGGCACCATCCTTCATGACGGCCACCATGGCGGCGAACGGCGCTTGTTTGATGCGGGCAATGGCGTTACGCCGCACGATGGCGCTGCGGTGAATGCGTATGAAGTCTTCGGGACATAGGCGTTGCTCCAGTGCGGTCAGCGTTTCGTGATAAAGGTACTCCGCCCCGTCGACATGAATGCGCACATAGTCGCGCTCGGCCTGGATTCGAGTGATCCTGTCCTCGGTGACGCGGATGTGTTCTCCGCGGATCTTGACCCAAAATTCGTGGTTTTGCTTGGGTTGTTCGCGCAAGGCGCGCTTGAGGGCAGCGATGGTTTCTTGCAATTCGGCGATACGGTCGCTTTGGTTGCGTGCGGCAACAGCGGCTTTTGCCCTTTCCATTGCCTGCTCGAAACGGCCCGGTTCGACGGGTTTGGTGAGGTAGTCGACGGCGTTGGCTTCGAATGCCCGCAATGCATGATGATCGAAGGCGGTGACGAAGACGACGATGGGCGGCTCCCGGCCCAGTTGTTCCAGTACGTCGAAACCGCTGCCGCCGGGCATCAGAATATCCAGAAGCAGGATGTCCGGCTGCAATTCCAGTGTCTTACGGTGAGCTTCCGCCACATCGCCGGCTTGTTCGATGCGGCCGACCCAATCCACTCTGCCCAGCAGACGGACCAGTCTGCGCCGGGCGAGCGGTTCGTCATCGACAACGAGCACGGTAAACCCCGTCATGCTTGCCTCCAGGGTAGTTCCATGGCGACGCGGTAGCGGCCGGGTGAAATACATCCAGATGAAAAGTGAGCTTCTTCTTGAAACCTGGCGCGTAAACGTTCTTCGACGTTACGCAATCCAACGCCCATGCCAGGAAGGCGATTTCCTTTGATGTTGCCGCGCGGCATGTCGTTTTCCACGACAATATGCAGCCGGTCGGCGATGCGGGAAGCGCTGAGTACGATTTCGACTGGACCGCTGGTGGCGCCGACGCCGTGTTTGATGGCATTTTCGATCAATGGCTGGAGGATCAGGCTGGGCACCAGTGCGTCGCGCGCGTTTTCCGGCACGTTGACATTGAACGTCATACGGTCGGAGAATCGCTCGCGTTCGATCTCCAGATATTCTTCCTGAAGGGCAATTTCGCCGGCGAGCGACACGTCGTGCATGGGGTCGAGCGAAAGCGTGGTGCGCATAAAGGTCGAGAGTGACAGTACCATGCGCTCGGCACGTGTGGCGGCGCCTTCCTCGATCAGACCGGCAATGGAGTTGAGCGTGTTGAACAGGAAATGCGGATTGATCTGGTAACGCAGCGCTTTCATTTGCGCGGAAAGTGCTTCTTCCCGAACTGCTGCCAATTGCCGTTCCCGGTCTCTGACATCAAAGCTGTACAACAGTGTAAGAAACACGCTGGACCAGCCAAAGAACATAGCCCAGCACATAAATAATACTATGATGTTGTCCATCAATGAAAAATTCAGGTTCGTGGCGGAGTAGAGCATTTTGTAAAACTCTTGTGTGAGGATGAAATCCGCAATGGAAACAATGGCGGATATAAGGAAGCATATTACGATGTTGTAAATCATCCTGTTTGTTCGCAGCCGCCAGACTGG
>JAQTYP010000041.1 GCA_028688235.1 Methylomonas sp. | reverse complement strand
GTGCTGGGGGCCGGCGAGCAGCTGACGGGCTGGGTGTTTGTGGCGCTGCCCTTGATGGCGGCGGCCCTGGCGCTGATTCTGTACGGAGCGCTGCTGCTGCGGTGGGCGCAGACCCTGCGGGACGCACGGCCATGGCGCGGGTTGGCGCGGGGCCGGGGACGACCCCTGGCCTGAGCGCGAGGCCGGAGCCGTCTGAGTGCATGGTGCGGCGCGGATGGGGTATGTATGCTATTTAATTCATAGCTTCTCGTGCTTTACCAGTATAGGTTTGAGGCCAATTTGAACCCCAGTTTTGCCTGTTTTTAGGTCATTTTGACCTTGGGGCGCCTGGGGCGCCTGGGGCACTTGGGGCCGAGCGGCTGCAGGGCAGCGTGGTCGGCGTCGGCTTCTTGGGTTGCCTGTGCGCCGACAATAGGCGTTTCATGCGCAAGCGAGGTCGTCCATGCTGTACAAGTTCAAGTCCCCGGCCACGGCCGATCTGATCCTGCTGGAGCCCCAGGGGCGGCAGATGTTGCAGATTTTGGGCAAGGAGCCCGCACCACGCGGCATCATCACGGTGGCGCAGATGCCCGGTGCCATCGCAGCCATTGAGGCGGCGGTGGTGGCCGATGACGAGCGCCGTGCGGCCGAGCGCGCTCAGGCGCAGGCCGAAGGCATCGATCCGGCTGAGCTGCCCGAAGCGGTGCATTTGCGCCAGCGGGCAGCGCCGTTCCTGGCGCTGCTGCGCCGCAGCATGGCCGCAGAGCGGGATGTGGTCTGGGGTGTTTGAGCCTTTGGGTGCCTCAGTCGACCTTGGCGCCCGAGGCTTTCACCACCCCCGCCCATTTCTGGTGCTCATGGTCGATGTGGCGTGCAAATTCGGCGGGGGTGTTGCCGCCGGGGATGGCACCTTGCGCCAGCAGGCGCTCCTTGACCGCCGGCTGCGACAGGGCCCTGGCGGTCTCTTGCTGAAGGCGCTGGACGATATCGCTCGGCGTGCCCGAAGGCGCGAGCAGCCCGAACCACGAGCTCGCCTCGTACCCCTTGAGGGCGGCGCCACCGGCTTGCTCCACGGTCGGCACGTCGGGCAGGGCGCCTGAGCGCTCTGCGCTGGTCACGGCCAGCGCGACCAGCTTGCCGGCCTTGATTTGCGCCATCGACGAGGGCAGGTTGTCGAACATCACGTCGGCGTTGCCCGCCACCATGTCGAGCAGGGCAGGCGCCGAGCCCCGGTAGGGCATATGCACCATGAAGGTCCCGGTCATGCTCTTGAAGAGCTCACCTGCCAGGTGGATCGAGGTGCCGTTGCCGCTGGAGGCCATGTTGAAACGCCCCGGCTGGGCCTTGGCGACGCGGATGAAGTCCGCCACGCTGGCGATGCCCAGGGCTTTGGCTTTTTCGGTGTTCATGATCATCACGTTGGGCACGGCGGCGACCAGCGTGATGGGCACAAAGTCCTTGATCGGGTCATAGGGCAGCTTGGCGTACAGGGCGCGGTTGATGCCGTGGGTTCCCACGGTGCCCATCAGCAGGGTATAGCCGTCGCCGGGCGACTTGGCCACGATCTCGGCACCCACGTTGCCACCCGCGCCCGCGCGGTTCTCGACGATGAACTGCTGGCCCAGTGTGCGGCTCAGT
This sequence comes from Methylomonas sp., assembly GCA_028688235.1. Lineage (GTDB taxonomy): Bacteria > Pseudomonadota > Gammaproteobacteria > Methylococcales > Methylomonadaceae > Methylomonas. Next base: position 11,582 of record JAQTYP010000041.1, on the reverse strand, counting down.
TCCGGGGCCAGGGCACGCGCCAGGATATCGGTGGTGCCACCGGGTGCAAACGGCACCACGATGCGTACCGGCTTGGTGGGCCAGGCCTGGGCCCGGGCCATGCCTGGTAGCGCGGCGGCCAGCACGGCGGCGGCGATCAGGGGCAGGTGGCGTCGACGGAAAGTGGAGCGGTGCATGGGAAGCCTTTCACGGTGTCGCAGACAGGGGTTTACGGCCTTTTGTAAACCGTGAACGAGCTCGGTGTCAGGTGGTTAACCCGAACGATGCAGGGCAAAAAAAACCGCCCATACCTTGCGGCGGGGCGGTGGGCGTTTGAGCGCGGGGCGTACCCCGCACGGCCTCAGTCAGCGTAGGTGCCTGCGGCCTTGATGACTGCGCCCCACTTCTCGATTTCGGCTTGAACGAACTTCTTGTGCTCGGCGGGTTCAACGCGCTTGTCGGTGATCACGACGGCGCCCAGGGCTTCCTGCTTTTTGATGAACTCAGGGTCCTTGAGCGCGACCTTACAGAGAAATTACCGTCGTCGGACGGCAATGTCCAAATACAATGCAAATGATCCGGCATGATGACGATGGCATCAACATGAAGAGGTTTGTGTTGTTTTACATATCGAAAGGCATCGCGTAATCCATCGATCTTGTCAGTCAATAAATGATTATTTCGATTATTTTTGCGTTCGGCAAGATTGACGGTAAAAAACCACATGGCTTTCGGTATGTAAAAGCGACGATATTCGGTCATGGTGTGTTTGATACCCGAACGATGCGCCTCCTTGCGTCGGCACATCCTATTTAGCGCATCTTATCGCGTTACGGCGGCAGAAAGGATAAGAGCAATGTTGCCGGCAGCGACAAAGAGGGGATTTTTTCGTCGCAAAAATTGCGGCTACCGGCCCGAGAGCCGGCGTTCAATCGCGCCGCCGAGATACCATGAAAACAAACAGAATTGGAGGAATTTATATGCTTCGTCCCGTACGGTTCGTTGTCTCACCGCACGAGACGAGCCTTCAGGAGAACGGTAATTAATAGCCGGTTCAAAAATCAACGATTCACGTCTCGAATATTGTATTGCTGTTCCAGCGCTTCGGTTAAGTTGTAACCGTTGTTGTTGAATAGGTCGCCGCTAAAAAATAGTCGCATATCGATTATCCAAGCAATTTTCTTCTGATTATTGCTTTCTATGATAATCGTCGACACTTTCTGATCGTTATTGATGATTTGTCTGACGATGGTTTTGGGGTTGCCTGTGTCTTCCATCAGTGCGCCGGATACGATGCGCTGGGCCAATTCCATGGTCAATACCGGGCGGTTGGCCGGCGTGCTGGCGTTTTTTGCGTCTATCAGCGATTGAGCCTTGAAATAACCGATATCGTAGGCGAGTTTAAAAGTTAAACCGATGATAATGGCGATGGCCCAGATAGAAAGGCCTATTTTCAAGCGTCTTCTGACGCGCGGGTGGGACAGTTTCCTTACAATAGTGCTGAAATTCATTGACTTGCGGTTATAACTTTCCGATTGGGTGGTTGCTGGAGGATAGGCGAATATTATAAACCATGGGGATGCCGACTTCCTTCGTCAAATGGCGCGCGGAGCCGGATAGGGATGCGTTCCGCCTTGCGTTTTACGGACTTATCGTTCCGAGGTTACGTTTCCAGCGTCTAAATGCAGCTTGAATCGCTCCAAGGTTCGAGACGCGGAGCGTCTAACGTATTATGGTTCTCACGCAGAGCGTGAGAACCATAAAAAGCTTATATCGTCGTAACGGGGCTATTCCCTTAATGCCGAGCCAAGCACCGGAGTATCGCGGCTGCAGGTCCGCGAACCGGCGTTCGTTAAATGTCGCAACGCGACACCATAAAAACAATCAGGAATAGAGAAATTTCTAACTTGTCCCATGCGGTTTGCTGGTAACCAAGCTCCGGCTTGGTTACCAGGTTTTGGAAGCTTCGCTTCCCGATTGATTGAGTGAAAGCTGGAGCTTTCAAGATGCTGTTCCCAAACTAGAGTTTGGGAACCAGAAAAACGCGACACCATAAAAACAAACGGAATTCGGAAAATTTAAAACCTTATTCTGTGCGGTTCGATACCTCACTGCACGCTACGGTCTGCAAGTGCAGCTTGCAGGTGGTCCGGTTGACGGAAGGGTTGGGCATCATCGGGATTCCTTTCGATGCGCCATGAAGTCGATAAGTTCTTTCACCGCAGCATCAGCGGCGGCGTCGGAATCCAAATCGGACGCACGGATACGCCGAACCTCAACGCCTTCGTATGTCAGCGGCACGAGCCGTTTGTCCGCCTCAGCGGGAAGTTCTTTATGATAAGTGTCACCGTCAACCTCGACGACGAAGGTAAGCCCCTTATACACGACCACAAAATCTGGTTCGAGGCGGTTATAGGCCTTGCCGATACGCACAAATACCGGCAATGGGGCGACAGCGAGCTTGGCGCGAGTGAGAGCCTCAAACAGGGTAATTTCAGCCTTTGAGCGAAAAAGCAACCCACGGTGTTGTTTTGAGGCGATGTTGTCGCTACGCACTCGCCCCTGGTTTGTGACACCCTCGCCCTTAATGAACTTGACCGCCTCTTCACGCCAACCATCTTTAGCTTCTGTGACGCGCGGGGTAATCACCACAGATTCAAGAGAGTCAGCCGGCGTTGTCGAAAAAAGGGGCCCTGTGACCTCGGCTATCGAACTCTCAGTGGCCTTCCGTTCATCCTCGGTCATCGCATAGAAGATGTGGACGGGTAGCGCGACGAACAAGCGCCAATTGTCGATACCAAAATCAGAATCCCAGCAAACGAGTTGGTGCTCGCCTTCAAGTAAGGCGGCAATTGCTCGGGAGTCGCCGCGGACTTTCAACGCTTCAACAATGGACGCTATGAAGTTCTCAACGACGAATGGAGGTCCGTTTCTCGACATGGTGGATTACGCGCGATGCATTGATGATGCTCAATTAGTAATTAAGTGGATCTGTATATCTCCCAAAACTACCTGATATACAGCCCCAACTATAACAAGAAAGGCCGGTTTCCCGGCCTTTCTCAAATCAAACAGCTTATTTCAATAAGCCCTGCAACAAGCCATTCAGCTTGTGCACGAACGCCGCGGGATCATCCAACTGGCCACCTTCGCTGAGGATGGCTTGGTCGAACAGGATGTGGCTGATGTCTGCGAAGCGGGCGTCGTCTTGCTCGTTTTTTAAGGCCTGGACGATGGCGTGGTCCGGGTTGACTTCGAAAATCGGCTTAGCTCCGCCCATTCCCATCATGTTCATCGAGTGGCCGGCTTCTTTCATGATGCGTTCCATGTGCAAGCTCATGTCGTAAGCGCCTGTCACCAGGCAAGCCGGCGAGTCGGTCAGTCGGTGGCTGACTTTGACTTCGCTGACTTTGTCTTTCAAGACTTCCTGGATTTGTTTCAATACCGATTCGAAGTCCTTGTTGACTTCTTCCTGGTGCTTCTTGTCTTCTTCCGTCTCGAATTTATCCAAGTCCAGTTCGCCTTTGGCGATCGACTGCAGGTGTTTGCCGTCGAACTCGGTCAGGCTGGAGACCAGCCATTCGTCGATGCGGTCGGTCAGCAGCAATACCTCGATGCCTTTTTTGCGGAACACTTCCAAATGCGGGCTGTTTTTGGCGGCCGCGAAGCTGTCGGCGGTGATGAAGTAAATCTTCTCCTGGCCTTCCTTCATGCGGCCGACGTAATCCGTCAAGGATACGTTCTGGGTTTTGTCGTCGCTGTGGGTCGACGAGAAACGCAGCAGTTTGGCGACGCGGTCTTTGTTTTTGAAGTCTTCGATCGGGCCTTCTTTGATGACGTTGCCGAATTGTTCCCAGAAGGTTTGGTATTTCTCGGCGTCGTTCTCGGCCAGCTCTTCCAGCATGCCCAACACTTTTTTAACCGAACCGGCTTTGATCGCGCTGATTTGCTTGCTTTGTTGCAGGATTTCACGCGAGACGTTCAGCGGCAAGCTGTCCGCGTCGACGATACCGCGCACGAAACGCAGGTAGCGCGGCATCAATTGCTCGGCGTCGTCGGTGATGAAGACTTTTTTGATGTAGAGTTTGACGCCGTGTTTGGCGTCGCGGTCCCACAAGTCGAACGGCGCGCGGCCGGGGACGTACAGCAACAAGGTGTATTCGTTGGTGCCTTCGACCTTGCTGTGAACGTGAACCAAGGGGTCTTGGAAGTCGTGGCCTACGTGCTTGTAGAATTCTTTGTATTGCTCGTCGGTGATTTCGTCCTTGGATTTGGTCCAAAGCGCCGACGCACTGTTGACGGTTTCGTCTTCGACGCGGGCCGGCGCGGTTTCGTTGCCTTCCTCGTCTTTCTCGGCCGGAATTTCCTTGCTCATGATGATGGGCAGGGAAATGTGGTCGGAGTATTTTTTGATAATGGAGCGCAGCTTCCAGCTATTGGCGAATTCTTCCTCGCCTTCTTTCAGATGCAGGACGATCTCGGTGCCGCGGCCGGCTTTTTCGACGGTCTCTATCGTGTAATCGCCTTCGCCGCTCGATTCCCAGCGGACGCCGTCGCCGTGCGTAGCGCCGGCTTTGCGGGTGGTCAGCGTGACTTTGTCGGCGACGATGAAAGCCGAGTAGAAACCGACGCCGAACTGGCCTATCAGTTCACTGTCCTTGGCCTGGTCGCCGGTCAGTTTTTCGAAGAATTGTTTGGTACCGGACTTGGCAATGGTGCCGATATGCTCCTGGACTTCCTCGCGGCTCATGCCGATGCCGTTGTCGGTGACGGTGATGGTCTTTTTGGCTTCGTCGAAATCGACGCGGATTTTCAGTTCGCTGTCGCCTTCGTAAAGCCCGTCGTTGGCCAGGGCTTCGAAGCGTAATTTGTCGGCGGCGTCGGAGGCGTTCGAAATCAGTTCGCGCAGGAAGATTTCCTTGTTGCTGTACAGCGAGTGTATCATCAGGTGCAACAGGTGTTTCACTTCGGTTTGAAAACCTAAGGTTTCTTTTTTTGCTTCAACAGTCATTTTTGGTCTCTTGAATGTTAAAAAATAGGACTCGCATAAGTTGGGGGTGGCGGGTGGATTTTTCAAGTCCACCTAGTAAGATCATGGGGTGTTAATTTGCCGCCCGTAAAAAATCATCGCCCGTTTCAGCATAACGCCATCAAGGCTTAAACTTTGCGCGTGACTTCCAGTACATTGGGTAACTGACTGATGCGTCCCAGTGCCTGACTCAGTTGGGCTGTGTTTTCGACTTGGATTTGCATCGTCAAGGTGGCCGAGTGATCGGCATGGGTTTTCAAGGCAGCGTCGGTAATGTGTACTTTCGCGCCGCTAAGTAATTGCGATACGTCGATCAACAGGTTCTGCCCGTCCAAGGCTTCGATGACGATCGGGACGGAATGGCGCACTTTATGGCCGCCTGTCCATTCGGCTTTTACCAGGTGAACTTGCTGCTCAGGCCTTAGATGCAAAATGTTTTCGCAGTCTATGCGGTGTATCGTGATGCCGCGCTTATGCGAGATAAAACCTATGATGTCGTCGCCGTTGACCGGTGAACAGCATTTTGCGAGCGTTGTGACGACATTATCCAGGTCGGCGACGGTGACGGTCGATTGACTGTTGGTTTTGGGGGCAGACAGTTTGAAGGTCGCAGGAGTCAGTTCGGGGATCTTTAGTGCACTGGCCAGTTGCCGATTATTGATGTCACCGCGGCCCAGGGCCTGATAAAAATGTTCGGCATCCTTGCATTTGAAATGTTTGAGCAAGTCGTCGAGATCGGCGTGCTTAAGCCCCAAGCGTTTGATTTCCTTGTCCAGCAAGCTCTTGCCGGCCGCGACGTTTTCGCCGAATTCCTGCTGCTTGAACCAGCTTTTGACCTTGCCGATCGCGCGTGGCGTTTTTAGATAGCCTAGATTGGGATCCAGCCAATTTCGACTTGGGTGGCCGCTTTTGACGGTGATGATTTCTACTTGCTCGCCGGATCGCAGTTCGTAAGTCAAGGGCTTGATTTGGCCGTTGACTTTGGCGCCGCGGCAGCAATGGCCGATTTCGGTATGAATCGCATAGGCAAAATCCAGCGGTGTGGCGCCCTTGATCAAGTCCACCAGTCTGCCGGTTGGGGTCAGCACGAAAACCCGATCGGAAAAGAGTTCGGTATGAAAGCTTTCCAGCAGGTTGTCGCTGCCTTTGTCTTCCAATAGCAGGCGTAACGACGTGATGGTTTTTTCCGAGGCGGCGTTATGCTTGCCGCCCTCCTTGTAGCGCCAATGCGCGGCAACCCCGAGTTCCGCGAATTCGTGCATGCTGCGGGTGCGAATCTGAATTTCGATACGGTTGCCTTGCTTGTCCACGACGACGGTATGCAGCGATTGATAGCCGTTTTCCTTGGGGTTGGCGATGTAATCGTCGAATTCTTTGGGAATATATTGCCATCGGCTGTGAGCCAAGCCCAGTACCGTGTAACAAGCCGCCAAGTCGTCCACGATGACGCGCACGGCCAACAAGTCGTAGAGTTCGTCAATAGGCAGCTGTTTTCGGCGCATTTTGCACCAGATGCTGTAAATATGCTTGGGGCGGCCGTAGACTTTGGCCGCAATGCCGTGTTCCTCCAGTGTCTGCCTAAGCTGGGCCAGAAACGTCGAGATGCAGGTTTCGCGTTGAATCCGCTTATCTGCCAAGGATTGGGCGATGCTGCGGTAGCGATCGGGTTCCAGATAACGAAAGGCCAGATCTTCGAGCTCCCATTTGAATTGGCTGACGCCTAGGCGATTAGCCAGCGGTGCGTAAATATCCAGCGTTTCCCTGGCAATGAACAGGCGAATGTCTTCGCGCTCCTGTTTTAGATTGCGCAGACGTTGAATACGGTAGGCCAGTTTGATCAATACCGAACGTACGTCATGGGTCATCGCCAGCAACATGCGGCGCAAGATTTCCGACTGGTTGGGCTGATTGGCCATTTCCAGTTGGTAAATGCTGACTTTGTTCAGCCATTGCAGGTCTTTGACCAGATCGGCCACTATGGGGTCGAATTGTTCGGTGATAGCTGCGTGAGTCAGATGGCCTTCGAGGCGGGAATCCGAAAGTATGGCGGCCAGAATGGAAGCAAGGTCGATATGAACGGCGGTCAGTATCGCGGCGACATCTATGCCTTTGGGCCGGGGGCTGGCAGCGCGCGCCGGATGGCTGGCGCAGATCGTTTCGACCAATGACAAAGCCTTGCCGACCACATCAAGGTCTGCTTCGGATAGGTCGGGGAATAGGCTTTTGGCGGTGGCGGTAGTGTCAGTCATGTGCCTATTTTAAAACAGCTGAAATGGGATCGAGCAATTATTCAGCCTGGGGGATTACAAGGAAACCCAAGTGAATATCCTGATCCGCAAAAATCTGATTGCCGATGCCATCCAAAACGGTTAATCCCTTCCCGGTACGTGTCTGCAATATGGCACACGTTTACAGATCAAATAGCTGGAGTGTTAACCGCGAGCGGTTTTTAATCAAACAGGCTTTGATCAACGTCGTCGAAAACGCCATCGCCTTTTCTCCGGAAGGCGGCAACTTATCCTCTCGTAAAGCAGGCAGACGTGTAGGTTCGTCGAAAAATTATTTGTAGTCACATCCTGAGTTGTCATGCTTCCAGAGTCGACGCGTTGGTTCGCAATGCGTCGAGAATGGTCTGGTAGTCGAAGCTTTTCGCCAACTGAGACAAGGTTTTGTAGAGGATTAAATCATAGGGGAGAACTTGCTCGATGACAGTATCGATATGTTCCTGTTCCAGGCTTACCAAGGCATCGATGAGTTCGCTACGCAATTCTTGGGGTAGTATTGTTAGCATCTCAGCCGTCAATGGCTCAACTTCGATTGTGTCCGTCGACTGCTTGTCGGCGTAGATATATTCCACGCCTAATTGCCGGGCAAGGCAGTCGTAAATTTCATCGAAGCGGTAAGGTTTGCGGACGAAATCGTCCATGCCGGCGTCCAGCATTTCCTGCTGTTGTTCCTTGAAGGCCGAGGCGGTGACGGCGACGATCTTGACGGTTTGGCCCTCCGGTAATCGTCGAATCTGTTGAGTCGCCTCGATACCATCCATCACCGGCATGCGCCTATCCATCCAGATCAAATCGGGCTTCCAGTTTCGGAATATTTGCAGGCATCGCTCGCCGTTTTCGGCGATTTTTACCTCCAACCCCAGATCTGTCATCAGTCGGCTGAGCAGCAGCTGATTTTCCCGCTGATCCTCGACGATCATGATTCGATAACGGGGGGTTCCTGGAGCCAGGCCTATCACTTCGCTGGGTTTGTGGATTTCCGGTCCGAGAATTTCGGCGGGGCTGGCCAGTTCCAGAGGCAAATCCACCCGGAACAACGAGCCTTTGCCCAGGGTGCTCTCGACAGTGATGTTGCCGCCCATCATCTGGACGAACTGGCGGGTAATGGTCAGTCCCAGGCCGGTGCCATGTTGCGCGCCGCTTTCCGTCAACTGCACGAAAGGCTCGAACAGGCGCTGCCGATCTTGAGGGGCAATGCCGGGCCCCGTGTCTTCGACTTCTATCAACAGATGCTGGCGGGCATTGTTCTTGACGCCCAGACGCAGCGTCACGCCGCCATCATCGGTGAATTTCACGGCGTTGTTGATCAGGTTGATGATGATTTGGCGAATGCGAGCTTCATCGCCCTTGATATAGCGCGGGAACTCGGACGACTGATCGAGCAACAGCAGCAAGCCTTTCTCCTGGGCACGGATTTGCATCATTTCGGTCACATCCCGCACCATGCTGCCCAGATCAAAGGGTGCTATGTCCAATTGCAGCCGACCGGCTTCGATTTTGGCCACTTCCAGCACGTCGTTGATCAGGTTTAACAAATGTTCGCCGCTACGATTGATGATGTCGAGGTTTTCGCGCTGGCTGTCGCTCAATTGCGGGTCGCGGCGCATCAAGTTGGAGAAGCCGAGGATGGCGTTCATCGGCGTGCGAAGTTCATGGCTCATGTTGGCCAGGAATATGCTCTTGGCCTGGTTGGCGGCTTCGGCTGCATCGCGGGCCAACAGCAGTTCCGAGGTGCGCTGCCGTACGGTTTCTTCCAACTGGTCCTTGTAGCGCAGCAACGCTTCCTCGGCCAGTTTGCGCTCGGTAATATCCAATGAGGTGCCGATAAAGCGCATCGGACGTCCATCCTGATCGAAATAAGGTTCGCCGCGTTCGTGGATATATTTCACCCGGCCATCCGGGAACAACAGTCGATGCTCAACCTGATACAAGCTCTTATCGATGATCGCTTGGTTATAGGCTAGTGCCACTTTGTCCCGATCTTCGGGATGCACCGTTTCAAGGAAGGCGGCGAACGTCGCCTCGAACTGCGTCTTGTCGATCTCCCAAATGCGGAATATTTCGTCACTCCAGAACAACACATCGTTGACCATATCCACGTCCCAGCTACCGATGTGGCCAATGCGTTGCGCCTCCTCCAGCGCGGACTGACTGCGTTCCATGGCTCCCTGTATCCGCTTGCGCTCGGTGATGTCCATGTTGGTGCCTATCATACGCAGGGGTTTACCGTCGCTATTTTGTATCGTCTTCGAGTCCGCCTTGATATAGCGAATGGAACCATCCGGACGAATGATGCGGAATTCGGGGGCGTACTCCCGCTCGCCCCGCAAGGCCGCTTGAATTTCTTCGCCGGTATGCGCCTTGTCCTCGGGATGGATGGTGTTTATCCAGGCGTCGTAATCTTCACTGAAGTCTCCTCTTTGAATACCGTAGAGTTGGTACATCGAGTCATCCCACACCAACTCGTTCTTGGCGATGTCCCAGTCCCATACGCCGATATTCGCGGCGTGTGTGGCCAGTTGCAACCGTTCGGCTGAAAGACGCAAAGCCTCTTCGCTTCGTTTGCGTTCGGTGATGTCCTGTATGGTTACAGCCAGACCGTTTCCAGATCGCACAAACCTTCTCTTGGCCCAGCCAATTTTCAACATGCTCTCGGGCGAGACTTCAATTTCATCTTCAAAGAAACCCGAAGTTATCGCGCTCTGGAAAACTTTTAACAATTCGTTAAAGTAAATCTCCTGGTAGAAACTTGAAAGCTTGACTTGTAAGAGTTGAGATTGAGGGACACCATAAAATTCTGCGCCGCGCTGGTTACAGTCAACAAGTTGAAAGTCTGCGATGGAGCCGCTTCTGTCACGCAAGGCTTCATACATGTAGAAGCCTTCATTCCCGCCTTCCGTTGCGAGTCGGTAGGCCTTGCGCTGTTCAAGCATTTGGAATCTTCTCTTGGCAATCCGCAAAGACATCCCGGTGGCTATAATTGCAAACAGAAAGGTGATGAAGCTTACTAAGCCGGCCGCCGACCTATAGGTTGACCATCTGGCTTGGTAGGGGGCAAAGTAATCTATTTCCGAAATCCCCACTATGGCGACCAAGTGATAGTCTTTTAACGTTCTCCAGGCAACATAGCGCGCCAGTCCGTCGCCAATCCATGAGTCTTCGCTTAGGTATGTCGCGCCTTCAGGTGTTGTAAATAGCGGGATAGCCCGCAGCTCGGGTAAGGTTGAATTTTTAGACTGGTTACCAATCCGGATCGAACGCAAAATGCCGTCCAAACCAGTTACCGCCAATAGTCCTGATTTGCCGGGGAAAGCGCCAGCAAAAAAATCTGTCAGATATTCAGGGTCAAAGGCTGCTACGGCTACTCCATTAAACTCTCCGCGCGGCGTATTCAATCTGCGTGTAAACGTGATAACAGGCTTGTTCCTGGATCTCGATATGATTGGCCTCCCTACCAAGAGTAAATTCGTGTCGTCGTTTTGATGAAAGACAAAATAATCCCGGTCTGCATAAGTGACATCTTTCGGGATGGCGAAAGTACTGGTAATCGGCAAGCCTTTCCGGTCGATGAGGATCACGTTTAAGATAGCGGTACTTCTAAAAATACCGCCCTGTGACAACTCTGAAAGATTTAGATTTTCTTGGGACTTTTCCCAGTTGTATTGCAACTGTAGCGTGATTTGATTTGCCTGATCAATGACTTGAGTGAGATATTTTTCATAATCCACACTTAACTGCGCGGCTTCCTCGAGCGCTTTCTTCTCGACAGCGTGTTTTTCCGTACTGACCGACGAGTTGACCCAATACCATAATGCTGTTACCAATATGAAACACAGGATCGGCCACGCAAGGACTTGAAAAACGCTACCTTTAAGAAACTCAAGCCTGGAGAATGCAATCTTCTCGTGGTTGATTAATTTCTGAAAATTCATTTCTATGTTATTGGCTTACAAAAGAACCTCACGTCAAACTTGAGCATCATTCTTCCGAAGTGACGCAACGATCCACAACCTCGATGCTATGCCATTTACAATGCCGAAGCAATGTAAATGGCATAGCATCGGTAACATTATATAGGGCTAAATCAAACGCTCACTATGGCTGGTTGAAATTATTACCCATTATTGATTTTGATTGCCCCGTTCAATTTGACTTGAGATTAAGGATATGGTTACAAATAACTTCCCTGTTTCGGATTACAAGGATTTTCCCGTTCGTCCTGAGCAAAGTAAGCGCCCTTCGGGCGCATGGCGTTAACAAGAAACATGGAAAGGCTGCTGTTGAAATTT
>JAQTYP010000040.1 GCA_028688235.1 Methylomonas sp. | reverse complement strand
ATAAACTTGATTTTATAATCGTTAATTTCAGTAACACTATTCCCCTCGGAGATAAGCTGTCGCATAGGCCCGAATTCCGGCCGAGACGATTCATCGAACAATGCGGTATCTTTTAGAATCAGTTGCTTGCTGTAAGCCCTAACTTCCTCGAGAGTCATAAGCTGCGCACTTGGGTCGAAACCATATACCATCAACGTTCGTTTGATATGCGTCTGGATGTTTTTAAATTGCCCCAAAGACATATATAAGGGGTAGGCTTCGGTAACTTCGGCGTGCCCTAAAGAGCGCATCAACTCACTACGCTCGAATTGTACCGACCGCCACATAGCCTCCGTCTGCTTATGCATAATAAATAAATCGCCATCTAAATTCATCGGAGCCGATGCGGCGCTCGCATAAAGAGAATCCTTAAACCCCAGTTGCATAAACACTAAAACACAGGCAAATAGAACGCCACTTATTGCAGCAATGAGTTTAGGCTTCTCATGTATCAACTGCCTCCATGCTAATCGCCCAGCAAAATAGAATTCGCTTATCAGATTCACAATTTGATCCGTACCCGCACTTGTCGATATATTTGATGTTTCAGATCGGCTACGGCTTGGTCATCGAGCGTCAGGCGAACTTCGATGACCCTGTTATCGCGATCAGCCAAGGGATCGGTATCGTTTTGATCATTTTTCCTCACTTGAAACCCTAGCTCACGGACAACCCCGGAATATGTAGAATCTATCCCATCAAGGCGGATTTCAGCAATTTGCCCCACTCGAACCTTAGGTAAATCAGATTCGTAAACTTCGGCGACCGCATCAAGGCGCGATAAATCGGCGATCTCCAACAATCCTTGGTCACCTACCCTTTCGCCTGGCCAAGAGTGAATTTTCAAAATCGTGCCATCCATGGGCGCTAAAATAACTGTGTTTTTGAGATTCTCTTCCGCAATTTTTAGATTTGCTTGGGCAACGGCAATTTCAGCCTGTAACTGACGGACCGTTGCTTTGGATTGTTGCAGCGCCAAGTGTTTAGACTCAACTAGGGAAGGACTGGCAAGGGACTTAGAGGCAAGAGAACTATATCGGCTATATTCGTTCTCCGCATAGTTCAGATTAACCTTCTCGGAAACCAATTTAGCGCCAAGCGCTACAATATTCGCCTTTTCCGCATTGATATCCGCCTGTTTTTTATCATGATCAGCCAATATTGCTAAAACATCCCCATTTCGAACACTGTCTCCCTCTTGAACCAATAGCTGAAAGATATTAACCCCCTCTGCACCGGCATTATGGGAAACGCTAATTATTCTGGATCGCGGCTCAATTCGTCCTAAAGCCCCCACTGCATTTAATAACACCGGCCGTAATTCGCGTTGATCCGCCAGGCTTTTCGAATTCATTACAAATAAGGAAAGCAGCATAAATAGAATTAAGATTTTAATTTTTTCAAGAATCATTACATTAATTCACATAAAGTTAATAATTAAATGCTCAAAACGAGTTGGCGACCGGACGGGATATATGGATGTTTATCTGCCAACCTAAAAGAACAAACATGCAAATGCTGCAAGAAACTTAAAAAACACTCAGTTACCTCGCCCCTCTACCCCACAGTACGACCTCGACCGTACTCATCATGATCGCCAGATCTAAAAACAAACTGTAGTTTTTGACGTAATACAAATCGTATTGCAGCTTTTGCCAGGTATCTTCTTCACTGGCTCCATACGGGTAGCATAGCTGGGCCCAGCCGGTTATGCCCGGTTTGACCCTATGGCGCTCCTTGTAATAAGGAATGTTTTTTTCGAAACCCTCGACAAATTCGGGCCTTTCGGGGCGCGGGCCGACAAAACTCATTTCGCCTTTCAATACGTTGAATAATTGCGGCAACTCGTCGATGCGGACTTTTCTTATAAACTTGCCTACCCGAGTCACCCTATCGTCGACCTCACCGGCGAATTGCGCACCATTTTTTTCGGCATCGACTCGCATGCTGCGAAACTTGATGACTTGAAAGGGCTGATCCCTGTAGCCGACACGGCTTTGGCGATAGAGCACCGGCGCGCCGAAGCCGCTTTCCAGCCAGATGGCCAGAGCGGTCAGCAGCATGACCCACCAACTAACGCCAAGCAATAACAAGCTTGCGACTACGTCGAAGCTGCGCTTGACGATGGGGCGGGAGCCGTCGTTGACGAATCCATCGGAAAACACCAGCCAACTGGGCGTCATGGTTTCCAAAAACACCAAGCGCTGCTCTCTTTCGTAAAAGGTTTGCAAATCCATCACGATGATGCCGTCCATCTTGATATCCAGCAAATCATCGACCGGCAATTTTTTGCGTCTGTCGTCGACCGCAATGACGATCTCGTCCACTTTTTCCTTATCGACGATATCGGCCAAGGTGCAATTGTCCCCGAGATAAATAGGGTTGGCTACGACAGCCATTTCGTCTTCCAGGGCGATATAACCGACGATATCGAAACCGCGGTAGACGTAACTGGAATTGACCACTTCTAATTTACTGGCTCGCTGCCCAGCACCGATGACCAGCACCCGGCGCTTCAACGTCTCCAAATTGACGAAGCGATAAAACAGATAGCGCGTGACCAACACGCCCATAAATGAAAATAGGATCGCGGAAATCAATACGCTGCGCGCCAGCATCAATTCCGGAATGATGTAATAGACGAAAACCAACGCAAAGATAGCGACGCAAAAACTGTAATTGATCCTTTCCAACAGATTGTATTCTTCCTTATCCAAGGTTTTCCGGTATAAACCCAAAAATGAGCAACTCAGAATGAATACTACGGAATAGACCAACGATGCCCACATCATCTCCTCTGTGCTATACCAGGACGAGGCGTACAAAAACCGGACTGCCGCGCCCCAATACATCGCCAGATAAAATACAACCCATTCAGCCAACATCAAACCCAGGTAGGCGGTAGAGATGTAGTGTCGAAAAATTCTGATCATGATTAACTCTCTTCCCTTGATTATTTAGGCTTCTAGTTTAAAACGGGACACAGAGGGAGGCTTAACCTCTGACTGTCCCGGCTTAAGTCGGAAGCCATTATTTAACGCCCTTCCGGGCCAACAATTGCGCAATATGCACGGACGGTATCGCATAAGAGATGCCGGAAGGATGACTGATGGCATTTTCCTTGCTGCTTTGCACGAACACCTTGTTGATGATGCCCATGACCTTGCCTGTATCGATATCGTATAAAGGGCTCCCGCTATTTCCGGGATACGCCGTTGCATCCAGCTGGAATACATCGTAAGGCGTAGCCAGCGTTTTCAGCATCTTGACATTCAACTGTTTGCTGGCGATGACCGGTATCGCGTTTGGAGAAATAGCGGAAATTATGCTGCGATGGGTAACCGGATATAAACCCAATACCATGCCGATAGGATAACCGGTAAACGCATACAATTCACCCTCCCTGACTCGAGTCGAATCGCCGAGCTCGAGTGCCGGCAACCTACCTTCATCCAGGTTCAATAGCGCCAGATCATGCTCTTCGTCGGTAGCCACTAAATCGACCAGTTGCATGCGTTCTTGCCCATCCTGCCTAAAAAACACCGCGAACCGCTCCAGATGCGCCGTATCCAGTTCCTTGGCGGTGACATGGGCGTTGGTGACCACCAGGCGCCCGTCAGCCACGGCAAAGCCTGTTCCCAGAAATACCGCGCGGGGATTGCGTGTCGGCATGAAGGTTCCCACCGCGACGATAGCGGGTTTAATCCTGACCAGCATGTCCGGCAAATTGGCTACGCCCGAACCCGCCAACACCGTTTTGCTCGCCAACATGCATAGTAAAAAGCCCAGCAACTTAATCCACATCTATTCTCCTTACCTTGTGTACTATCCAAACCCAAGCAGCGGACTATTTATCATCGCCGCCCGTCCCTTTTCGGCTTCGACAACCTCACTCAGACCACCAGTTTTAAAGGCCGAACCAAGCTCGATTGCCGGCATCAATTGTCCATTGCCTCGCGCTTCATCTGGCCATATCCCCCTTTTAAAAAAAATCGAAACAGCCTGTACACAGAACTGAAAGCGGCTATCGCTAACAGCAAATACAGAAAATTCAGTATGGTCAAATACTTGATCCATTCGAAAAGCAGACTGTGAATTTCCTCTTGCGATTGTAGCGGTTGTTTAGCCATTGCCCTGTAGTTGTCCGACAACTCCGAATCCTTACGCATGGTTTCGGCCGGCGACATAGACCCGGCGGAGAAGTCGCCAGCCCCGTTGCCTGCGAGCGCCAACCATTCGCTCAGTAAAAGCCCATAGGAGCCGTTCCGCGATTGATCCACAAACTGATTCACGCTGGAATGGATATAGTCGTCCAGACGCTTTAACTCGTAATAATTCCACACCAACTTCCCATAAGCCTCGTCACCCACCACGGTTCTAACCTCTTGCTGCAATTCGGCAAATAATCGGTCATTACTCGCTCCAGGCTGGTACGGCTCGTTGGGGTATAAATCCCGCCGGTATTGCGCAGCCGGCGCCGCAGCGTTTGGAAAGTATGGCTCATAGTGCGATTGCAATGACACAGGCCCGTGAGCAGGATCGATGCCGGCTTGTGGGTCATGCCGCGAAGGATACGCCGGCCTTTCACTCTGAGGGTGAACACCGGTCCCTGTCATTTGGTTCGCCGGCGGCTCGACTTGGTTTCTAGGCTTGAGCGGAGATAAACTTTCAGTCTGATTACTTTCCGTAGCAACAATCCGATTCAGCTCATTGGTGACTATCATCTCGACTTCATCACCCCAAGTGCTTTCACAGAAAAACAGCATTAACAAAAACATGGCCGCCAGGGATTTCATGCATGACTCCCGCAAAAAATGACATCAACTTCGAGCGATGGCCGAAATTCCCACGGCCTCGCGCAATTGCCGGATAAAGGGCCTGCTGATATCGCGCGCCTTTTCCGCCCCCATTTGCAGTTGCTCTTCGATATGTTCCGGAGCTTCCAGCAAGGCTTGATAACGCTCGCGGGCCGGCGCGATTTCGTCGTTGATTTTCTCGAACAATACTTGCTTCATCTCACCCCAGGCTATGCCTTCCGCATAACGTTTACGGATTGCATCCACTTCGTGATTGTTGGCAAAAGCCTGATAAATGCCGAACAACGTGCAACCCTCGGGATCTTTCGGTTCGCCGGGTTCCAGCGAATTGGTCTTGATTTTATTGATCAGCTTGCGCAGTTTTTTCTCGGGCTCGAACAACGGTATCGTATTGTTGTAACTTTTGCTCATCTTGCGCCCGTCCAGGCCCAATAAGGTCGCGGCGTTGTCGTCCAATACCGCTTCGGGCAGCACAAAATGCTCTCCATAGATATGATTGAAGCGGCTGGCAATATCGCGAGCCATTTCGATATGTTGAATCTGATCCTTGCCCACCGGCACCTTATTGGCATTGAACATCAAGATGTCGGCCGCCATCAGGATGGGGTAGCCGAAAAGTCCCATTGTGATGCCCTTGTCAGGATCGTTGCCTTCGACTTCCTCGTTCTCGGCCACGGCCGCCTTGTAGGCATGCGCACGGTTCATCAAACCCTTGGCTGTCACGCAAGTCAACATCCAGGTCAGCTCCAGAATTTCCGGCACATCCGACTGCCGGTAGAACACCGCATTGGCCGTATCCAGACCCAATGCCAGCCATGTAGCGGCAATTTCCAGACTGGATTGTTTGACCCGTGCCGGTTCGCTGCACTTGATCAAGGCATGATAATCGGCCAGAAAGTAAAACGGCCTGACGTGATCGTCTTTACTGGCCTTGATGGCCGGCCGGATGGCACCGGCATAGTTTCCTAAGTGCGGCGTACCCGTCGTGGTAATACCGGTCAGAACAATGGATTTGCTCATGCTGCTACCCGTGCATCCTTCTGTTAAAATGGATAAAGCGTGAAATTCTACACAATTCATTCTGTTACGTCAGGCATTACTCTGAAAGTCTTGGTGGGAGCTATGCCCTCGTCGCGACGAGGGCATAGCTCCCACGGAACACTTTCATCTGCCGGGGTGATGTCGAGCCTTCATGATCGTTACTCTGAAAGCAAAAAATCGGGCGGGTACAGTTGCTTGTTGGACAGGCGTCGGCGGCAAGGATGCCGCCGTCGAGTCTACACGGATGTATTTACGACGTCCTGTCCGGCGAGCAACCGTGCCCCGCCGCGGTGCTACTTTCATTTACCGGAGCGATGCACTGGTTTCATAATCCCCCTGTCGGACAAAACCATAGACAGAATTCACGCTTTCTCGAATCCGCCAACAAGGTACCGGTTTTTATAGTAAACTTCAGTTCGATTTTTCGCCCCACCCACTCGTTTTATGTCGGAGGACCTTGATGCTGACTCATGATGAAAGGCGCGATTACATCCGCATGGATGTTAACTGTGATATTACCTATAAGCTGGCCGATTCCACCGACCTCAAAACAGGTGTGTGCACGACATTGAGCGGTGCAGGCATTTCCTTCATCGCCGATCAGGCTTTCGAGCCAGGTTTAGCCATGGAAGTCAGCATCATCCCCAAGACCAGCATCACGCCACCCATGACCGCCTATATCGAAGTCGTTCGCTGTACTGCTCGCGACGCCCAGGATTACGAAATTGCCGCTACGATCAAAAGCATCAAGGGCAATTAGGCCACACTGACTCCGCACAAGGATGCGTCAAGCCATGTACATCATTACCAAAGAAATCTATTTCTGCTACGGCCACCGGTTGATGCATCATCCGGGCAAGTGCCGCAACTTACATGGTCACAGCGTCAAGGCCAGCATTTCGCTCAAAAGCGACCAGTTAAACCAGCAGGCCATGGTCTGCGACTTCGCCGACGTGCGCGATGCCGTCGAGTCCTTCGTCGACCAGCACCTGGATCATAACTTTCTGCTGCATAAGGACGATCCCATCATCCCCGCCTTGGTTGCCGCCAACGAACGCTTTTTGGCGCTAGACGAACATCCGACCGCCGAAGTATTGAGTAAAATGATATACCGGCATCTCAAGCAACAAGGCCTGAATGTGGATCAAGTGGTGCTATGGGAAACCGCCAGCGCCTATGCCTGCTACAGGGAAGATTGAGCATGAGCCAGATCCGTCCGGTCAACACCTCGTTATGCCTGGAAAGGATTTGCGAGTCCAACTATCAAAAACTGTTTCGGCTGATTCCGAATCTTCGTTCACTGGATAAGATCGCCATCGGCCATACCCAGAACAAACCCGATTTGCATCTGGAGATATTGGAACGCAATCCCTATACGCTGACGATAGAACTCAGCCATTGTTTCAGGCAACAACTGTCGGAATTGTTCGCCCCGGCCGTCAAGATCCGCATCTACTTGGATGCGCAACTGGCCGAAGTGATCCGAGACAGCGATCGCCCCGCTGTGGACAGGGTCTACCAAAATCCCGGCCGTGCACTGGAAATTCAGGAATACAAATGGCGATTGAACTACTTTCTACAAAAATGGCTGGATCATTGCCTGAAAACCAATTACCGCTTCGACGAGACCAGCCGCTGCGTCATTTGAGCCTGTGCAGCAAGGCTGCCCGGACACAACGCAACACCCCGTAACCGTAAGCCCCGTCCAATGCTTCGTATGCCGGCTTCAAGGCATTGCGTTGCGCTTCGGGCATAGCCAGCAATACGGCTTCGATATCGGCAATCTCCTGCGCCGATAGCTCCAGTACATCCTCGAAACGCACCCGCCCCGCTTCCAAGCCCTTGGCCAGATGGCTATAGATCGTATCCGGCTTTAGTCCGCGCCGCTCGGCCACTTGCTCTACGCTGTAACCCAATCTGAACAAATCCAGACTCTCCTCGACCGTATCGCTAGCCGAAACATCGGGTTCGCCGGCGAATTCAGCCAGAACCGCCAAGAATTCGTCTCCGTATAAAGCCAGCTTGCGCCCCCCTACCCCCGAAATCAGCGCCAATTGATCGTGGGTTTGCGGGCGGCTTTCGACCATCGCCATCAATGTCGCATCATGAAAAATCACATAGGGCGGCACGTCCTGCTCGTCGGCCAATTGCCGCCGTTTGGCCCGCAAGGCGTTCCACAGAGCATCGCCTACCCCGTCGGTCTGGCGTTTTTCGTAAGCGTCTCGCTTGGTCTTGGCCATTTGCACGTCCTTTCGCAGCATCAGGGTTTGCTCGCCGCGCAGCACCGGCCTGCAGGCGTCGGTCAGTTTCAAACTGCCGTGACCTTCGTAATCGACCTCTACCAACGACTTCGCCACCAACTGCCTGAACACCGAGCGCCATTGCTTCTCGTCCAGGGCCTTACCTATGCCGAAGGTGGATTGTTTGTCGTGACCGAATTGTTTGATGCGCGCGTCGTCCTTTCCTCGCAGCACGTCGATCAAATATGTCACGCCGAAACGTTGGCCTGTGCGGTAGATACACGATAAAGCCTGCTGAGCGGCAACACTGCCGTCCCAGGTCGCCACGGGCTCCAGACAGGTATCGCAATTGCCGCAGCCCTGTTCCAATTCGTCACCAAAATAGGCCAGCAAGGCCTGACGCCTGCAACTGACCATCTCGCACAGGGCCAGCATCGCGTCCAGTTTGTGGTATTCGATGCGTTTATGCGCCTCGTCGGCATTGGAAGAAGCCAGCATTTGCCGTAGCGTCAACACATCCTGCAAACCGTAAGCCATCCAGGCATTGGCCGGCAGCCCGTCGCGCCCCGCCCGCCCCGTTTCCTGATAATAGGCTTCGACGCTTTTGGGCAAATCCAGATGCGCGACAAAACGCACGTTGGGCTTGTCTATTCCCATGCCGAACGCGATCGTTGCGACGATGATCAAGCCGTCTTGCATCAAAAACTGATGTTGATTTTTCTGCCGCTGCTCGTGACTCATGCCGGCATGGTAGGGCAAGGCCTTCAGACCTTTTTGATTGAGCCATTCGGCCGTTTCCTCGACCTTTTTACGCGACAGACAATAAACGATGCCGGTGTCGCCGTTGTGCTCCGCCCGGATGAAGCTCAATAACTGCTGGCGGGCGTTGTCTTTTTGCACGATGCGGTAGCGAATATTCGGCCTATCGAATCCGCTGATGAACACTTCGGCGTTTTCCAATGCCAAACGGCTCTTGATTTCCAGGCGAGTGCGTTCGTCGGCGGTGGCCGTCAACGCGATACGCGGCACCTTGGGAAACTGCTCGTGCAGCACCGACAACAACAAATAATCGGCGCGAAAATCGTGCCCCCATTGCGACACGCAGTGAGCCTCGTCTATCGCGAACAAGGCGATGTTGCAGCGGGCAAACAAGGCCTGGGTTCGGGCGTTACTGAGGCGTTCCGGCGCGATGTACAACAAATCCAGCTCGCCGTTCTGCAATGCCTGCTCGGTTTCTCTGACCTGATCCAGCGACAGCGTCGAATTCAAATACGCCGCCCTCACCCCGAGCTGATGAAGAGCGCTGACCTGATCCTGCATCAATGCGATCAACGGCGAGATGACTATGCCCACCCCCTGCCTGACCAGGGCCGGAATCTGGTAACACAAGGATTTGCCGCCGCCGGTCGGCATCAACACCAATACGTCGCGACCGCCTATCAACTGGCCGATGATGGCGCTCTGCTGTCCGCGAAAGCTGTCGTAACCGAACACCGTGCGCAAAACCTGCAGCGCGGCATCTTGGTCGGCGGTAGAAATGGGATAATGTTTCTGCAATGCTGTACGACCCTTTATAATGCGCCGATTATATCAGCACCGTCCGCGGCTCATGCCATAGCCCTGTCTTATTCATGAATAAATACCATACCGTCGTACCCAATCGCCTGAAATACCTGATAGACAACAACCTACATCATCTGCTGCAACTGGGATTGAAAGGCATAGAAAAAGAAAGCCTGCGTATCGACCGCTACGGCGCCATCGCCCAGACCCCACATCCTAAAGCCTTGGGCTCTGCGCTGACCCATCCTTACATCACTACGGATTATTCCGAGGCGCTGCTGGAGTTCATCACCCCGCCGTTTGCCGACATCAAGCAAACCTTGGGTTACATGCATCAGATTCATCAGTTCATCTATTCCCACCTGGGCGACGAAACCCTGCTGGCCACCAGCATGCCCTGCGGCATAGACGGCGACCTGAGCGTACCTATCGCCGAATACGGCAGCTCCAACGTCGGCAAGATGAAACACGTCTACCGCAAAGGCCTCTGGCATCGCTACGGCAGGACCATGCAGGCCATCGCCGGCATTCATTTCAATTACTCGGTACCGCAAGCCCTTTGGCCCATGCTGCATAGAGGGGCCGGCAATCCTGGATCGCTGCAAAACTTCATCGCCGACGGCTATTTCGGCCTGATACGCAACTTCCAGCGCCAAGGCTGGCTGATGCTGTATTTATTCGGCGCTTCACCGGCCATTTGCAAAAGCTTTTTCAAAAGCCGCCCGCAATTGATGGAAGAATTCGAAGAGTTCGACGCCCATACGCTCTACCACCCTTACGCCACCTCGCTGCGGATGAGCGACATAGGCTACAAAAGCAAAAGCCAGGCTGGGCTCAAAATCGATTACAACTCGCTGGAGGGCTACGTCGAAAGCCTTAGCGCCGCGATCAATACCCCCTACCCCGAATACGAAAAAATCGGCATCAAGGTCGACGACGAATATCAACAGCTCAACGCCAATCTATTGCAAATCGAAAACGAATTCTACAGCACGATGCGGCCGAAACAAATCGCCGAATCCGGCGAAAAACCGACCATGGCGCTTAAACGCCGCGGCGTGCTGTATGTGGAGATGCGTTCGCTGGACTTGAATCTGTTCAATCCTATCGGCATAGACGAAAGCACCGCCCGTTTCATAGAAGCCTTTTTGCTGAGCTGTTTATTGCACGACAGTCCGCCGCACGATACGGAAGAATTCCAAATCAACAATAGCAACCAGCTGTTGGTCGCCAACCAAGGCCGCAAACCCGGCTTGATGTTGAATAAAAATGGTAAACCGATCAGCCTGCAAACCTGGGCCCATCAAATCCTGAACGCCATGCAGCCGATCTGCGCGCTATTGGATCAAGGCAGTCTGGACAAACCCTACCAATTGTCCCTGCAGCAACAGCAAGCCATGGTAGACAACCCGGCATTGACGCCCTCGGCCCATATTCTGGCCTGCATGAGCCAGAATAACCAGGAGTTCGGCTGCTTCGCCAGCAACACGTCTAGCCTGCATAAACACTATTTCCTGGCTCAACCGCTGGACTCGCAGACCCACCAGCGATTTACCGACATGGCCACCGCCTCTCTGCAAAAGCAAGCCGAGCTGGAAACCGCCGACACGTTGAGTTTCGACGAATTTTTGACCCGTTATTTTTCACAATCATGACCCTATTCGACCTACAAACCGCCCAAACCGAACTCGAGAGCAAAAACCCGCGCACCATTTTAAAAGCCGCGCTAGCCCACTTCGACAACATCGCCATCTCGTTCAGCGGGGCCGAAGACGTCGTACTGATAGACATGGCGCTGCAAATCCGCAAAGACATCCAAGTCTTCACGCTGGATACCGGCCGACTGCATCCGGAAACCTACCGTTTTATCGAGCAAGTGCGCAAACATTATCAAGTCGACATCGACGTACTAAGTCCGAATCGCGAACAATTGGATGCTTTCGTCAAAACCAAGGGCCTGTTCAGCTTTTATGATGACGGCCATCAAGAATGCTGCGGCATACGCAAGGTCGAGCCGTTACGGCGCAAACTGGCGACCTTGGATGCCTGGATTACCGGTCAACGCAAAGACCAAAGCCTGGATACCCGCGGCGAAATTCCGGAAGTCCAGGCCGACACCGCCTTCGCCGGCGCGGGCAAAACATTGATCAAATTCAACCCGCTGCTGAACTGGACGTCGACCCAGGTATGGGATTACATAGAGGCTTATCAGGTACCCTTCAACGAACTGCACCGTAAGGGTTACATCAGCATAGGCTGCGAACCCTGCACCCGCCCGGTACTGCCGAATCAACACGAGCGCGCCGGCCGCTGGTGGTGGGAAGATGCGGCCAAGAAAGAATGCGGATTGCATGCGGGAAACGTTAAATCAGACTGAACAAACTCATACTTATTAGCAAATACTAATGTCAAGTCTTTTAGGCAAAAAAACCTAAAAAAATTTTATTGATTTTGCGTACCGAATTGCTATTTTGAAGCCGTTATTTTTTCGAAATAACAGGTCCGGGTTTCGACCTTTTCCTGGCTCAAGGACTAGCCGCCGATATTTCTTATCAGAACGGAGGACACCATGAACAAAATAACACCTCACCAGCTGAGAGACCTTAATTCCACATTGCCCCAAGGTACCGAAGCTTATCTTTGCAATTCGGCCCGCAACGCATTGAGCAAATACCGCAAGAGCATGGCACCTGCGACTTTTTTACCAAAAGAGCAAGCTGAGTCGCTATTGAAACAAAAACTGGGCCGTGGTTTAAAACGCTTCCTGGTGGACGACATGAGAACCCTGCTAGCCGTTGAATCGGCCTGCCCACCCGAAAAAATGGCCTGAACACCCAATCCGATAGAACAACGACTTTGTCAATCTTCCCTATAACTGTACTACTGGTTCCCGCGGTCCTCCGTGGGAACCCATCAGCCTCACCGCAAGACCCTGATCGCTCCAAACATGCCCGTCTCCACCGCCCGATAGGCGGTACCTTGTGCGTCACGAGTGACCACGATTAAACAAAAGGGCTTCTCGTTTAAAACGGGACAAAGAGGGAGGCTTAACCGTTCGTCCTGAGCAAAGTAAGCCCCCTTCGGAAGCATGGCGTTACCATGAAACAGCCGCTGTTTGAGGCAAATTTTTTTAATTTTTAAATTTCACAAGTCATTGATTTTAAATATACAAAAAAGCTGTTACTTGAGAGCTTGCCGAAGGGTGAGCGGTTAAGCCATTCATGGTTCGACTTTGCTCACCACGAACGGCTTAACCTCTGACTGTCCCGGCTTAAGTTGGTAGCCAACAAAGGCAATGTGACTGCCCTGTTTAGCCGAATCCCAAACTCCGGTTTGGGAACGATGGCAAGATCGGGTAACCAAGCCGGAGCTTGGTTACCAAACAAAATACGTGTTGGCGCACCTTATCGCGTTGACCGAATTCTTAACACAGGAGGCATTTCGTAACCTTATTTCGGTTGACCGCTGCCGACCAATATCAATACCTTAGCCGCTAACGCATTGCCTGTATTCGGACCGACAATGCCGTC
>JAQTYP010000039.1 GCA_028688235.1 Methylomonas sp. | reverse complement strand
CGGAGTTGCTAAGGATGGTGCCGGGTTTGAACGTCGCGAAAATCAATGCATGGAATTGGGCAATCAGCGCCCGAGGTTTCAACGATCTTTATGCCAATAAATTGCAAGTCATGATAGACGGCCGCAGCATTTACGATCCTTTGGTCAGCGGTGTTTATTGGGGGCAACAAAATCAGACGCTGCAAGATATCGAGCGCATCGAGGTGTTGCGCGGCCCCAGTGGTAGCTTATGGGGCGCGAACGCGGTCAACGGTGTCATCAACATCGTCACCCGCTCCGCGGCCGATACTCGAGGCGGACTGTTATATGGCGGTGGAGGCAACGAAGAACGCGGTTTCGGCGGCATGCGTTACGGAGTCAAATTATCGGAATCGACCTTTCTACGCGGTACGCTGAACACCATTCACCGCGATGCCAGCATCGATTTAACCGGTGATCAGGATACTCACGATTATGGAGACACCCAAAACGCTAACTTTCGCCTCGACAGTCAACTCAGTGCAGACGACCAACTGATGGTGGAGGCCAATGTATCCCGCTTTCGCCAACACGGATATTTTATCGGCGTGACGACAGACTATCCTCCCTCATGGCGGCAGGATGATTTTGGTCGCGACGGCATCATCGGTAGCCTGCAAGGTAGCTGGAAACACCAAAGCGATGGCGGCCATCAGACCAATCTGAACATGTCATTCACCCAAACCGAGTGGCAACTGGCCATGAACGAAATGAGCCGTTCGCACTATGTGCTGGATTTTCAACATAATTTGCCTTCATACCTGGAACATCATCTGATGTGGGGTCTAAATTACCAGACCATACACGATACTTTCGACAATACCCTGACGTTGGGTTTCGAACCGGAGGTATTTAGCCAGCACAATATAGGCGTGTTCTTGCAGGACCAGTACGATTTGAGTGATGAGCTGATCTTGACACTGGGCAACCGAGTCGAGCATTTCACCTATACCGGCTGGGAGACCGAGCCCCATGCCCGCTTATTGTGGACGCCGAATAAACGCCAGAAGCTGTGGGCGGCAGTTTCCCGAGCCGTCGTGCTGCCGAACAGGGCTCAACACAGCATTCGCATCCTGAAACCGATTCCGGGCCGGAATACCTTCTTCGAAGCCAAAGCCAACCCCCACATGCTGACCGAGAATCTGGTGGCCTACGAACTGGGTTGGCGATGGCAAATGACCGATCATCTGGACATCGATACCGCCTTGTTTTACAACATCTACGACAGAATGCAAGGAACGAAATTCTCAGGCACTGTCACGGGAACAGACCACGCAATACCCGGCACACTGGAAGCGACGGTGGGTAATTACAGACAGGCCAAAAGCTACGGCCTGGAAACTTCGGTGAATTACCGGGTCAATCACGACTGGCGGCTACAGGCCTCTTATACCGCGAATCGCTTCGAGATCAATTACGATCAGTCCGAGCCTTGGTTTCGCGATCCGTTAACGGAACAACATTTTAATCCGCAACATACCCTATCCTTGCGTTCACTGTTCAATGTCACCAATGAAATCGAAATCGATGCCTGGGCACGCTACGTCGATAAACTCTACATCGACCAAAGGACCATACCCGACTACTTTACGCTGGACTTAAGACTGGGATGGCATCCCGACAAAGATATAGAGCTGTCGATCAGCGGGCAGAACCTGCTCGACAACCAGCATCCCGAATTTAGCGACATTCTGTATATTCCGGTTGCCAGCCAAATTCAACGCGGTTATCTGGCGCAAATTTCCTGGCGCTTTTGAGACACTGGACGTGTTGACGACTTTGGTCAGATTATTGCTCCTCAGCATGGGCCTAGGTCTTGCCGCCAGCGCCTACCCGGACGATGGAATCGTCAACCGGGAATATCAGTTAAAAACCGCCTACCTGTTTCATTTTGCCGAATTGACGGAGTGGCCCGACTCACCCGCTACGGTAACGATTTGTTCCCAAGGCAGTACGCCCATTCGCGACTATTTGCCGATACTGGAAGGCAGGCAGGCACACGACAGAATTGTGCATGTGTTACAAGGGGATGCGCTGGCCATAGAGCAATGCCGGATATTACTGCTTGGCGAAACGGAAGAGTTAAGCCGGGCCTTACTGGAAAAAGCCAGAAGCCGGCATGTGTTATTGATCAGCGACTCCGAAGATTTCGCCCGAAACGGGGGTATGATTCAATTCACGTTGCGCGACAATAGATTGAAATTGGTGATCAACTTGACTTCGGTCCGGCAGGCCGGATTGAAATTGAGCTCGAAACTTTTGCGTATGGCGGAAATATTGGAATGAAGCAGATCGTCAAATCCAGAATGTCCATCACTCGAAAGCTGTCAAAAACCCTGATTCTGATGGTGGTCTTGACGCTGATACTGGCAACGTTAACGCATTCCTTCCGCGAATATAAGGAACTACAACATAACATCGATACGAAGCTGACTTTAACGGCCGACATGATAGGCCAAAATAGCAGTGTCGCGTTGTTGTTCGACGACAAACTGACCGCCGAAGAAATTTTGAGGGCGCTGGAACATGATACCGACATCATCTCGGCGGTCATTCAGAACCCATCCGGCGAGATTTTTGCCGCCTATTCCAACGCAAAGCTGGATTGGCACTATCACTGGCCCGACTTTATTCCCAATACCCGCGAGATCAGCAGAAAAATTTTTCATACCCAGCATGTCGTAGGCAATATCACGTTGACGGCCAATCTGCATCGGGCTTATCTCATGCTGTTACGCGACACCCTAAGCGAGGTTTTGATCGTCTTCATCGCATTGACCATGGCGGCCTTGTTCGTACTGCGCCAGCAACGGTCGCTGCTACGCCCTATTTTGCGCTTAGCCGACACGGCCCGGCGAATAGAGCGCGATCACGACTACAGCATACGCTCCAATTACAGAGGCAACGATGAAATCAGCGATTTATCCGACGCCTTTAACGGCATGTTGACCCAAATGCAGCAAAACGAAGCCTATCTGGAAAACAAGGTCCGTAGACGCACCCGGGAACTGGAAATCGCCAAACAGGAGGCCGAAACGGCCAATATGGCCAAGAGCGAGTTTTTGGCCAATATGAGCCATGAGATTCGGACGCCGATGAATGCGATTATCGGCTTGGTCGAATTGACGCTGAACAGCTCATTGACAGCCAAGCAGCGCGAATACCTGCAAAGAATGGAAACCGCTTCACGCTCGTTGATGACCATCATAGACGACATACTGGATTTTTCTAAAATGGAAGCCGGCATGATGCGGCTGGAAAACATTCCCTTTGTATTGGAAGAAACATTGGAACAAGTCTATGCGACTATGGCCCAGCTGTCGTTTCGCAAAGGCCTTAAACTGATACATCCTGCCTCCGATCAACATCATGCCGTCATGGGCGACCCGCACCGTTTGCGCCAAGTACTGATCAACCTGATAGGCAATGCGATCAAGTTTACCGAACAAGGTGAAATCCGCATCGAAGTCGACGAATTGAGCCGCAGTCCACGGCAGATATGTTTCCAGTTTCAGATCAGCGATACCGGCGTAGGTATCAGCGAGCAGCAGCAGCGGCGCCTGTTTCAGGCTTTTTCCCAAGGCGATAACAGTATCACGCGCAATTATGGCGGTACTGGTCTGGGTTTGGTCATTTCGAAGCAACTGATAGAACAAATGGGGGGCACCATTCGGTTGACGAGCACCGAAAACATCGGTTCCAGTTTTATATTTACCGTGACGCTAGGCGTAGCGGATTTAGCCAGCACACAACCCACTTCGGCCCTGCCCGCTAAACCCTCTATCGGACCGCAAATAGCCTCCCTGAGCGGTGCACGGGTCCTATTGGTCGAAGATAATGAAATCAACCGTATCGTGATCGTAGAGCTGTTGGAAAAACTCAATTTGAATGTCGATGTGGCCGAAAACGGTGTCATCGCATTGCAGAAATTACAGGGCAATCTTTACGATTGCGTGTTGATGGATGTGCAAATGCCGGAAATGGATGGCTATTTGGCCACTCAGCGCTTGAAAGCCCTGGAAGGCTGCAGACTTGCCGGTGATCGCGATGACGGCAAATGCCATGGAGGAAGATAGACGACGATGCCTGGAGGCCGGCATGGTCGATTACGTCAGAAAGCCGATACTACCTGCGACGCTATACGCCATATTATCCAAATGGATCAAGCCTGCAGCCAAGACGGGGTAGTGGACTGAATGAATGGCGCCCTACTTTGCCTGTTCGGTGACGATGATGCCGATACCGTTTTTCTGTAATAGAGCCTTGATGGTCGAAACGCTGGTTGGGTTTTCGTAAGGGCCTATCTTGACCCTATGCCAGATCACGCTGCCGACCTTGGCTTTTTCTATCCAAGACTCTATGCCCAATGACGCCAGCCTGGACTTATGTCTTTCGGCTTCAGCCGCTTCGCGAAACGATCCGGCTTGCATGACATATTTCGCGGCCTTGGTTTTGCCCACCAATTCTTCCCGCACTCGACTCTGGATTTCATAATCGGGAATGACGGTTTCAGCCTGAGGCAGTATCGTATAAAAATCGTAGCGCGGCTCTTCGGGTTGCACGGGCTCCGGTTCGGCTTTCTTCTCGGGTTCGGCTTGGAGCGGTTTTTGCGTCTGCAGCGGCAATGTTTGCTTGACGGCTTGCTCCGGCAGAGTAAGGCCCGTTTCCGGTTTTCCGGCCATCAACTCGGCAACCCGGCTGCGTACCATATTCAGAAACACCACGAAGGCCACGATCAACCCGGCAACCAGCAGCCAACGCCACCAGAGGGTCGGCGCTTTACGTCTTCGGCTACGGTTTTCACCGTAACCGGAGCTCTGAGCGCGGTGTTTGTAATCTCTGGCCATTACATTGCTTCTGGAGTGTGAATTTTTAACAAGCTCAAGGCATTGGCCAATACGTGTCTGACCGCGCAGATCAGGTTCAGGCGGGCGTTACATAAGCGATCGTCGTCCACCAAAAACTGATGGGCGTTGTAATAACTATGGAACTGGTTGGCCAGCTCGCGCAGATAATGTATCAGTTGGTGCGGTTCGTATTGCACCGCGGCGCGTTCCAGCACTTCCGGATACTTCGACAAGGTGCCTAACAACTCGGTTTCGTGGGATTCGGTCAATAAGTTCAGATGCTCCATGCCAAGATTCAAGTTTCTGGCACGGCCTTTTTCGTCCAGCTGCCGCAATACGCTGCAAACGCGGGCATGGGCATACTGCACGTAGTAAACCGGGTTCTCGTTGGTTCGAGAAGTGGCCAGCTTGAGATCGAAATCCATATGTTGTTCGGATTTGCGCATCACATAAAAGAAACGGCAGGCATCCTTGCCGACTTCGTTGCGCAACTGCCTGAGTGTAACGAATTCACCGGAACGCGTGGACATTTGCACTTTTTCGTCGCCGCGATACAGTACGGCAAATTGCACCAACAATACCTTCAATTTCGATTCGTCCGCACCCAAAGCCTGCATGGCCGCCTTGACCCGCGGGATGTAACCGTGATGATCGGCGCCCCAGATGTTGACGATTTGATCGAAACCGCGATCCAGCTTGTTCATGTGATAAGCAATATCGGACGCAAAATAAGTGCTCTGGCCGTTATCGCGTATCACTACCCGGTCTTTTTCGTCGCCCAATCGGCTGGAAGCAAACCAAATGGCGCCGTCCTGCTTATAAAGGTAACCGGCGACTTCCAATCGTTGCAGGGCTTGCTGGATGGAGCCGTCGTCCATCAGCAGGCGTTCGGAAAACCAATGTTGATAGCCGACGCCGAATTCCTGCAGATCGTCTTTGATGTCCGCCAGGATTTCGTCCAAACCGACCTGAAACACGCTGCCGTATTGCTCCATGCCAAGCAAGGTCTTGGCCCGCTCTATCAACGCATCGATATGCTTTTCCTTGTCGCCGCCCTGAGGTTCGTCGGCAGGAATGTCTTCCAGCACCAATTCGGCGGGGCGGCGGTAATCGTTTCCGGCTTTTTTATGCAGGTTGAAGGCGATGTCGCGTACATATTCGCCGCGATAGCCGTTACTCGGAAAAGGCAATACTTCGCCGCATTCTTCCAGATAACGCAACCAAACGCTGGTTGCCAAGATATCCATCTGCCGGCCGGCATCGTTGACATAATATTCGCGCTCCACATCGAAGCCTGCCGCTTCCAGCAGGTCGGCCACAGCCGATCCGTAAGCGGCGCCGCGGCCGTGGCCGACGTGCAAGGGGCCTGTCGGATTAGCCGAAACGAACTCAACCTGTACCCGCTTACCCGCACCGATCTTGCTCAGGCCGAACTCGGGGCCGGCATCGTGGATTTGTTTGACGATTTGAAACTGGCTGTCGGGATTGGCGAAAAAATTGATGAAACCGGGACCGGCTATCTCGATTTTGCTGACCAGATTGTCCTGCGGAATCGCGGCAACTATTTTTTCCGCCAGCTGACGAGGATTGGTTCTAGCCGCTTTAGCCAGCATCATTGCCAGATTGCTGGCGAAATCGCCATGTTGCGTATCGCGGGCCCGCTCCAAATTGATTTGCACCGCCAACTCAGGATCGAGGACACCTTGCGTTTTCAGGGCTGCAACAGCTTGTTGTAACAGGTGTTCGAGCTTGTGTTTCATTATCGATGCAAAAAGTATGAAAAGAGCGGTTATTATCTACCAAAACCGTGATCATGGCTACCGAAGGCCGGAAGCGTGCGGGCTTATGATGTTAGCGGCGTTCCCCGAACAATGCCGTGCCGATTCTGACCATGGTTGCACCTTCCATGATGGCAGCCTTCAAATCGCCGCTCATGCCGAAAGAAAAACTATCCAGTTCCGGCCTCATCAGTTGTTGAACGGCCTGATAAAGCAAGCGATAGGGTAGGCGCTGTTTGGCATATTGAGTTTCGGCCGACGGTATCGCCATGACGCCGCGCAGCCGCAAATTCGGCAATGCACTGACCGCATCGACCAATGCGGGCAACTCCTGCAGGCTGGCGCCGGATTTACTGGCTTCCTCGCTGATATTGACCTGCAGACAGACATTCAGCGGCGGCAAATATTCGGGCCGTTGTTCACTAAGGCGTTGCGCAATCTTTAGGCGATCGACGCTGTGCACCCAATCGAAACAGGTGGCAATCGGTTTGGTCTTGTTCGATTGAATCGGGCCTATGAAATGCCATGTAATATTGAATGCGGCCAGCTGGCGCTGCTTGATCAACGCTTCTTGTAAATAATTTTCGGCAAAATGCCGTTGCCCAAGGCGATAGAGGTCGGCAATGTCACTGGCGGACTTGGTTTTGCTGACAGCCAGCAACTGCACGCAGTCGCGCGGTCGTCCGGCTATGCCGACGGCGTGACGGATTTGGCTGCTAACCTGGCGAAAGCGCTCGGCTATGGTATCCATGGCTTATGCGTCGCGCCTGTTGTCGACAAAAAACCGCGAAAACAGCAAACCGGCTTCGAATAACATCCACATCGGTATGGCCAGCAGGGTTTGCGACAACGCATCCGGCGGCGTCAAAAACATAGCAATCACGAACACGCCCACGATGACATAAGGTCGCTTGTCTGCCAGACTCTCTCTGCTGGTAATGCCAGCCCAAATCAATACGATAGTAAATATCGGCACCTCGAACGAAATGCCGAAAGCAAAAAACATCGTCAGCACGAAATCCAAATAGGTCGATATATCGGTCATCATCGCGACGCCTTCGGGGGCGGCAGAGGTCAAATAGCCAAACACCAGCGGAAACACCACGAAATAGGCGAATGCGGCGCCGGTGTAAAACAACAAGGTACTGGCCAGCAACAGCGGCAATATCATCAGTTTTTCATGCCTATACAGGCCGGGCGCAACAAAACCCCAGAACTGGAACAATATATAGGGCACGGACACAAATATCGCCACCACCAAAGCCAGTTTGATCGGCGTGAAAAATGGCGAGGCCACGTCGATTGCAATCATCGTGCTATTTTTGGGCATGTGCTGCAATAATGGCGCGGCGAGATAATGATAGATTTCGTTGGCGTAAATCGCTGTGCCGATGAATATCAGCAATACGCATAGAACGACACGCAATAAACGATCACGCAGTTCGATCAGATGGCTGATGAAAGGTTGGTCGGCCTGAGGGTCAAGCTGATGGGTCATCTTTACGGGGCGTGTCGCCGATGGATTTCAAGTCGGTTTTGAGTTCGTTCGCCGCATTTTGGGCGCTGTTAACCGCCTGCTGCATTTCGTCGGCTATCGATTGTTGTTGCTGCAATAGTTGCCGCATTTCTTCCGCATGCAGTTCTTGTTTGATTTCCGACTTGACGCTGGCAATGGTGCTGCGGGCTTTGCCCAGCCAGAAGCCGGCGATGCGCGCCGCCTTGGGTAAGCGTTCAGGGCCGATCACCAGCAAGGCAATCAGACCCACCATGACTAATTCCGAAAAACCGACATCGAACATGATGATGCTTTAAGCCTGATCTTTTTCTTTATGACTGATTTCGCCTTCCAGCGTTTCGCCTTCTTTTTCTGCGAGCTTTTTGTCCTCGCTTCCCTCTTTCATCGCGTCGCGGAAGCTCTTGATTGCATCGCCAAGATCGCCGCCGACATTTTTCAGTCGCTTGGTGCCGAATACCAAAATTACTATCACCAATACGATTAACAATTGAGTCATGCTAACGCCCATATCTCACTCCCATTAGTCATTTTAGGACGAACCCCGCTGCGCCTTCTCCTGTAAGCCGGATAAGCCGAAGCGGCGTTGTAATTCATTGATAACGTCATCGGGACCCAGCCCCTGATCCGCCAGCATCACCATGCAATGAAACCATAAGTCAGCGGTCTCGTAGACGATTTTATCCTTGTCGCCGTCCTTTGCCGCTATCACTGTCTCGGTGGCTTCTTCGCCTATTTTTTTTAAAATGTGGTCCAGGCCCTTGGCATAGAGACTGGCGACATAGGATTGATCCGCGGATTGTTGTTTGCGCTGCTCCAGTACCGCGGCCAATTGTTGTAAAACATCATTCATTAACGCTTACTCTCGAGTGGTTGCCTGAAAAATCATAACACGTTGCCGGGCTTGCCAAAACGACGGACAAAAAAAACCTCCCAATGCTTGCGCAGAGGGAGGTAAAAAACCAAGCAGAGTGCTATGAGGAGGTTCCGCTTGTATTACAACACCAGGAGGTAGTTACAAATTCTTTAAGGCTAACCGTTGATATGAGATTGGGTTGTCATGTTGCTAAATAGGGAGGCAGTAGCGAACAATATGGCTGAAATCACGAACATGCCCGACATAAAACTCCAGATACCAGTAATAAACAGAAGGCCTATCAGGATGTCTTTTCTTAAATCATTCATGTATTTCAAAAATCTCTATCAATTAAGCGTTTGGCTTGACAATCGCTTGGGTTTTGCTCTTCAGTTGCTGCACACTATACAGGATAAAAAAATGTTTACAATTGGGTCATTGTAAAATATATTGTAAATATTTAAGAAACAATAAAAATGTCAATCATTTTTGAATAAACAACTTATTATGTGAGGCGATTATGGACAAATTAACCAGTATGAATGTGTTCGTTCGCGTCGCCAAAGCCGGCAGTTTTGCTGGAGCCGCCAAGGATCTGGATATCTCCAGAGCGATGGCTACCAAGCACATCATGCAACTCGAAAGCGAACTGAATACCCGCTTATTCAATCGGACGACTCGCAGCCTAAGCCTGACCGAGGCGGGCGAAGAATACCTGGAGCGTTGCCAGCAAGTGCTGCTCGACGTAGAGGAAATGGAGTCGGCCGTCACCAAATTGCAAACCGAGCCGCGGGGGGTGTTGAAAATTCTGGCCCCCCCTGTCATAGGCGCGACACATATCGCACCTGGACTGACGGAATACCTAAAGACCTATCCGGATTTGTCCGTCGAAATGGTATTGAAAGGCGGGCAAGTGGACTTGATCGACGAAGGCGTCGATATGGCTATTTATCTGGGTCAACTCAACGATACCAGTTTGGTCGCACGAAAGCTGGCGAACTCTTCCCTGGTCGTTTGCGCATCGCCGGAATATTTGAAAACTCACGGCATACCCCAGGACCCTGAAGACCTGGACGACCATAGCTGCTTGATCAACTGGGCTATCCCGCCGCGCAATAAGTGGCGTTTCAAAGGCATATTGGGTGAGCGCACCATCACGGTAACCGGTCGCATGCAGGCCAACATGGCCGATCCGATACGCAACGCCGCGATCAACGGCTTGGGCCTGATCATGCTGCCCCGCTACATAGTCGGGCGCGATATCGAATTGGGGCGGCTGCAGGTTGTCATGGAGCAATATGCCATCAGTCCGCTGGAGATCTATGCCGTCTATCCGCATCGGAAATACTTATCGGCGAAAGTCCGCTCATTCCTGGAGTTTATTCAAGGTTGGCTGCCGCATCGTATCGGCATAGACCCGCCATGACGGCTTTGCAGGCCAAATGGGATGCGATTTATTCTAACGATGAGTGGCTTGCCGAAGCCTCCGAAACATTGCTAAGCCATCGCCATCTGTTGCCGAAAAAAGGTCGGGCATTGGATTTGGCCTGCGGTTTAGGCGGAAATGCCATGTTATTGGCCGCCCACGGGTTGTCGGTGGATGCCTGGGATATTTCCGCCGTTGCGCTGGCTAAATTACAGCAACATGCAAACCATAGCCTATTGCCCATCGTCACTCGCCAATGCTCGATTACGCCAGAAACTCTTGCGATAGCGGGCTACGACGTGATTATTGTTAGCCGTTTTCTTGACCGTTCCCTGTGTAATGCGATAATGGGCGCCTTAAAACCCGAAGGCTTACTGTTTTATCAGACATTTACCCGAAACAAGCTTGATCAGCAAGGCCCCTGCAATCCGGACTATTTGCTGGAACGCAACGAACTGTTGGCATTGTTCGCCCCTTTAAGCCTTATCTACTATCGAGAATACGCCCACATCGGCGACTTGCGTTACGGCAATAGAAACGAAGCTTGCTATATTGGGCAAAAAAATTTAACCGGTATGAATCAATGATAGAAAATCTCGACCCCAAACAAGCCTGGGCCTTGCTGCAGGAAAACCCCGCTGCCGTTTTGATCGATGTCCGAACGGCCATCGAGCACGGTTTCGTCGGCCACCCCCCCAAAGCCATTCATGTGGCCTGGAAGGAATTTCCCGGCATGCAGTTGAATAACGGCTTTGTCGAACAAGTCGGGAAACACGTGCCGGACAAATCCGCGCCGGTTTTATTATTGTGCCGTAGCGGCGTGCGCTCGGTCGATGCGGCCAAAGCCCTGGAGGCCGCCGGCTACCAACATGCCATTAATATCCTCGAAGGCTTCGAAGGCCCTCTGGACGAACAAAAACACCGAGGCAATCTCGGCGGCTGGCGTTTTCAAGGCCTGCCATGGGAGCAAAGCTAAGGATATGGTTACAAATAACTTCCCTGTTTCGGATTACAAGGATTTTCCCGTTCGTCCTGAGCCCTTCGGCTACGCTCAGGAGAGCCCTGTCGAAGGATGGACGGGAAAATCCGGGCCTCACCCGCGCCAAGCCGTTCATGCTTCGACAAGCTCAGCACGAACGGCTTGGCGAGCGACGGTTATTTCGGGAAGTTATTTAGGGCCAAATCCTAATTGCGACACATCGCCTGAACGATGAAACGCCTTGATTCTCCATATACTCCCAGTATTACTACCTTTCTTTTCAAACCTTAAGTAACTCCTGTGATAGAAAACTTACGAAATATCGCGATCATCGCCCACGTCGACCACGGCAAAACGACATTAGTCGATCAACTCCTGCAGCAATCCGGCACCTTCGATGCCCACGAAAAAGTCGACGAACGCGTCATGGACTCCAACGCGCTGGAGAAGGAGCGTGGCATTACTATTCTGGCCAAGAACACCGCGATCGACTGGAACGGCTATCACATCAATATCGTGGATACTCCGGGCCACGCCGACTTCGGCGGTGAAGTGGAGCGGGTGCTGTCGATGGTCGACTCGGTTTTACTGCTGGTTGATGCCGTCGACGGCCCGATGCCGCAAACGCGCTTCGTGACCCAGAAAGCCTTTGCCTTGGGTTTAAAACCGATTGTAGTCATCAATAAAGTGGATCGTCCCGGCGCTCGTCCCGATTGGGTCATAGACCAAACCTTCGACCTGTTCGACCGCCTCGGCGCTACCGACGAACAACTGGATTTCCCCATCGTGTACGCCTCGGCCTTGAAAGGTTATGCCGGCCTGGAGCTGGAAAGCACGGTCGAGGGTGGCGACATGACGCCGTTGTTTCAAACCATCGTCGACAAAGTCAGCCCGCCGCCCGTCAATATCGACGGCCCGTTCCAGATGCAGGTCATCAGCCTGGACTACAACAGCTACGTCGGCGTGATCGGCATCGGCCGCATTCAGCGCGGTACCGTCAAAACCAATCAACCGTTGACGCTGATCAACCGCGAAGGCGCGACCCGTAACGGCCGGATGCTGCAAATCTTCGGCTTCAAGGGCCTGGAGCGTGTCGAAGTGCCGCAAGCGCAAGCCGGCGACATCATCGCCTTTACCGGTATCGACAAACTGGAAATCTCCGACACCTTGTGCCAACAAGACGCCGTCGAAGCCTTGCCGCCGTTGAAAGTAGACGAACCGACCGTCAGCATGACCTTCCAGGTCAACAATTCACCGTTTGCCGGTAAGGAAGGCAAATTCGTCACTTCCCGGCAGATTCGCGACCGTCTGCACAAGGAATTACAGCACAACGTCGCCTTGCGCGTCGAAGACACGTCCGATCCGGACAAATTCAAAGTCTCCGGTCGCGGCGAGCTGCATTTGTCGATTTTGATCGAAAACATGCGTCGCGAAGGTTTCGAACTAGGCGTATCGCGTCCGGAAGTTATCTTCAAGGAAGAAGACGGCGTGACCACCGAACCGTTCGAGATGGTGACCATAGAGGTGGAAGAGGAACACCAGGGCACTATCATGGAAAAGCTCGGCGAACGTAAGGGCGACTTGCTGAACATGGTGCCTGACGGAAAGGGCCGTATCCGCCTGGAATACATGGTGCCGTCGCGCGGCTTGATCGGCTTCCAGACTGAATTCATGACCGCCACTTCGGGTTCCGGCTTGTTCTATCACGTCTTCGACCATTACGGCCCGATCAAACCCGGCACCTTCGGCGTGCGCAAACGCGGCGTGCTGGTATCCATGGTGCAAGGTAAAGCCCTGGCTTACGCGTTGTTTGCGTTGCAGGAGCGCGGCGATCTGTTCATCGTGCATGCCG
>JAQTYP010000458.1 GCA_028688235.1 Methylomonas sp. | reverse complement strand
GGCATGGCCGGTTGCGCGATGATCGGCCAATCGGTGATCAACGTTAAATCCGGCGGTCGCGGCCGCTTATCCACCTTGGTGGCGGGTACGTTTTTATTGATCATGGTGGTGTTTCTGGACGAATGGATTTCCAAAATTCCGATGGCGGCCCTGGTGGCCGTGATGATCATGGTCTCGATCGGCACCTTTAGTTGGCGCTCGATACTCAATCTGAAACAACATCCGTTGTCGACCAACATCGTCATGCTGGCGACCGTGGTGGTCGTGGTGTGGACGCACAATCTGGCGCTGGGCGTGTTCGTTGGGGTTTTATTGGCTTCACTGTTTTTCGCCAACAAGATCAGTCATTTCATGTACGTGGAATCAGGATTGGATGAAAGCGGCGGCACGCGAACCTACAAGGTCGTCGGCCAGGTGTTTTTCAATTCGGCGGACAAATTCGTCGCCGGCTTCGATTTCAAGGAGGCGCTGGAGAATGTGGTGATCGACCTGACCCGCGCGCATTTTTGGGATCTCACTTCGGTCGGCGCGCTGGATAAAGTCGTGATCAAGTTTCGCCGCGAAGGCGCCGAGGTTGAAGTCATCGGCATGAACGAGGCCACCGCCACGATTGTGGACCGCTTCGGCGTTCACGATAAGCCCGAAGAAATCGAGAAAGTCATGGGAGGCCATTAATGAATACTATCCAAAACCTGGTACTGGCCGGCATCGACGGCTCGTCGTTAACGAACGCCGTCTGCGACTATGCGGCCTGGATCGCGCAAAAGGTCGATGCGCCATTGAAACTGCTGCACACCATCGACCATCATCCGGAGCACGCCCATTCGACCGACATCACCGGCAACATCGGCGTCGACAGCCGCGATCACCTGCTGGACGAACTGACGCAACTGGAACAGCAACGCAGCAAACTGCGGCTGCTACAGGGCAAGCAGCTGCTGCAAGCCGCCAGTGAACGGGTGAGGCAAGCCGGCGTTCTCGATCCCATTACCAACCAACGCCACGGCAGTCTGGTCGAATCGCTGATCGAACTGGAGAATGACCTGCGGGTATTGGTGATCGGCGTACGCGGCAAGGTGCACGAAAACCAGCCTGATAAAATCGGCGCCAAGCTGGAGTCCATCATCCGCTCGCTGCACAAACCGATTTTGGTGGTGAATGCCGAATTCAAAGCCCCCGAGCGCATCATGCTGGCTTACGATGGCAGCCCAGCCGCCGAAAAGGCGCTGGAGATGGTCGCCACTAGCCCGTTATACAAAGGTTTGACCTGTCATCTGGTCTGCGTCAGCCAGGATGAAGGTAAAGGCCAATTGCTGGAAGTGGCCGCCAACAAACTGCATTTGGCAGGCGGTATCGAGGTCATTGCCAAAAAACTGGTCGGCAAACCGGAGCTGGTTTTAGCCGAGTA
Source organism: Methylomonas sp. (assembly GCA_028688235.1). Classification (GTDB taxonomy): domain Bacteria; phylum Pseudomonadota; class Gammaproteobacteria; order Methylococcales; family Methylomonadaceae; genus Methylomonas. The sequence continues at coordinate 1,830 of JAQTYP010000458.1, read as the reverse complement.
TCAGGAGCAGAAAGGCATCGACATGACCGTGATGGGCGCCTTCGGCCATACCCGGATTCATGACTGGTTGCTGGGGAGTTTCACCGTAAAGATGCTGACTCAGAGTTACAAACCGCTGTTGTTGCTTAGATAAAGGGAATCTCAAAATCGTCGCTCCCGCGAAAGCGGGAGTCCTGATTCTTTTCGACCGACAACACTTGCTTTTGATATTCGGTGACCGAGGATTTTGAACGTTTCAATTCGGCTTGGGTAAAGCCCAGGGTTTCGTTGGCCTTCAGCTATCCCCTTGATCGACCAACACCTCGGCCAGACGCTCCTGATGGTGGTTTTAACCCGCGCCTCCAGCGTGCTGGTGCCCATGACTTCGTTACGCAATTCTCCTCCGACCACGATATGAGTCATGACCGGGATAGGGCTGAATTTCACATAGAGCCGTTATTTCCGCTGATGGTTCCCATGCTCTGCGTGGTAACCTGCTCAGGGACGCTCTAGCGTCCCGAACCGCAGAGCGGTTCAGGCTGCTTTCCCACGCGGAGCATGGGAACAATGCGCTTAATTTCACATAGAGCCGTTATTTTTAACCATATCCTTAAAGATGGCAAAGACCAAAACAGCCATTGACAGGGCAATCCAGATCAGGCGGTGCGAAGTAAAATTTATGAATAACGACAGCAATGAATAGCCCCTTTTGGCGACAACCTTATCGGCTTAGATTGCTTTTGTAGGCATAGCCCGCATTCTTCCAAGCGGCAATGCCGCCCGGCATGCGGTACACGTTGGTATAGCCCAGTTTTTTCGCCCAAGAAGCGGCGTTATGTGAGCGACCGCATTGAGTCATACCGCAATAAATGACGATTTTTTTGTCGGTATCGGCGCCCAGTATCTTACGGTAATCTTCTTGCGTAAGCTTGTTGGGCATGGCCACATCCTGCTCCCAATGCCCGGAATGATTGGATTGAAAACCGAAATGTCTGGCGCTGGCGATATAGGCCAGATTGTATTCTTCAAGAGGATGCGCATCGATCAGCACTAAGTCTTCCTTGCCATCGATCATCTGTTTAAGCTCGGCGACACTCAACAGCTTATACCCCGCTTGCTGGGTTTCTTTAGCCACTTTCAGTGCCGCCGCTTCCAGGTCTGTTTCTTTCAACAATCGGGTGTCCGCCCAGGCGTTGGCTGCCATAAATACCAGCAATGCCGCTATAGTGATGTGTATGTTTTTCATAAGGTTTAAGTTGTCATTGGGTTAATGAGGAAGCAATGGCTTGTGGCGTAATAAACGGCTACCCAAATTTTTACCGGCTTATTGAACAAGAAAATCCCGCATCATGCCCATGTCCTCGTGCTCGAGATTATGGCAGTGATACATAAACAGACCTTTAAAGTGGTTAAAAGGTTTGAGAATGGTGACTTTTTCACCCGGCATCACCAAAACGACGTCTTTCCAGCCGCTATCGATAAAACCGGGCGCTACGGTTTGATAGTTGTCTTGCGATCCCGGCCTGATTTCGCGTTTTACGATTTGAAACTGCTCGCCATGCAGGTGCATCGGATGCGGCATGTCCATCATCATGCCGCCGCCACTAAAACCATTATCGAATTCTATTAATTGCAGGCTGTTGACGGGAATCACTTCATCCGGCTGAATGTCGTTCATCTTATAGGCGCGGCCGTTCAGCAGGGCCGACATGTGCCGCATGGATCAGGTGATGGTTTTAGGATTTGCCGCATTTCGGGCATCTTTAACCTGTAATGAGGTGATGGGCGTCAGCACGTTTGGTAACGAGGTATTGTTTTCCGCTTTTTGGCTAACCCGGATTTTTAGAACTG
>JAQTYP010000457.1 GCA_028688235.1 Methylomonas sp. | reverse complement strand
AAAGTTCTTATTTCGGCTTTGACCATTCACCTGCCTAAAGAAATCGTTCACGATGCCTTGCCCCGCGTCCTCGTCAAACAGTTCCGCTTGGCTGGCTATCGAATGATTGATCGATTGCCAGAGGTTTTGCGAAAGACGCCGGATTTGCGCATGCTGGTGCCGGCATTGCTGTTTGACGAACGTTAGGTAATGCGGATCCAGATAGATGGCGTCAGTAAAAGCCAACGGACTGTCATGGATGGCATAGATGTGGCCTTTGAATTGACCCGCTTCATTGCGCAACTCCGAGCATAATGAAATCCAGCGGGTTAAACGCAGCACGTACAGCACTTTCGAGGCGGTTGGTTTCGAGACGCCTAATTGGCTCTGCAATAAGCGGTGCAGCGATAAGATCACCGCAGAGCCGGTCATGGCCTGCGTACGGATGAGTCCCCAACAACGCACATCGATCGCTTCTAAATGTCGATCGCACCAAATGGCGCGTGGAATGGCATCCTGCCATTGACCGATATAGAGCAGTGAGTCATGGTTTTTTGATTGCGCTGAGGTGCCGATTTTTAACTGGGCCAGTTCTTTGGCAATCTTCTGGGCGAGTTGCAGGACCGAATCCGAGATCGAGGTCATGGCTGGGACTGTCATCGGTAATCATCCAGCGATTAATCTGATCGGTATCGTTTAACAACGGCCATCGAGATCACTGCCAAACCAGGTTTGGATCAAGGGCCAGATGGCGCTGATTTTGATCTGCGTCTCTCGATGCACAAGCAGCAAGCGTTCGGCTATGCCGAGCGGTTCCTGGTCGGTAGCTTTCCAAAGCTCCCATATTTTGACTTGTTCGGCTTCGTTCGGAATGAAAGGCCGGCCATCGGCTTTGGGTAGATTCAGGTATTTCCGATAATTGGCGGTATCGGCACTGGTTAAACCAAACAGGGTGCGCATGACGGGTAATGAAGCACCGGCGGTCAATAATTGCATAATCAGTTCCCGCTGCCGGATACGGCGACCGCAGACCATCATGGCAATATCCAGTGCATCGGCGTCAAACAGGATACGCATATAGCGGGCCTTGGTGGTCATGGCCATTTCATGAATTTCCTGGGTGCTCAAGGCCAAGATCTTTTCGATTTGATCGTTGCGCAACCCCAATTGATTGGGCGTATCAAAATCGCCTTCCGCTGCCATGCGCGACACATACATCAAGGTGTGCAAGGCAAATTCGGCTTGATAATTCATGGTCACCTCCATGCTAGGAAGGCCCGGCGGGCCAAAGCTGTGTATTGGAAAATTGTTGCCGAATCAGGCGACAGGTTTCGATCAATTGGCAGATATCGGCAAACACCGGATCGTTGACGATATCCGCATTCTGTAACACTTCGTGCGGGTAGTGGGACAAACTGGGTGCAGGGCCTACCAGCCGTTGCAGTTCAGTCGCATCCTCATTCTGATAGAGCCGATACAAGGCCGTCTGTTGCCACAACGGGAAGCGCTCCGGACTGACGATTTGTTCGGAAATCCCCAGCAACAGCCACCATACGCCCCAGACATCATGCGCGGTGAAGGCCGCAGCCGGTTTTTCGACGATAAAGCCCAGGCCTTGACTGATTGGCAACACACTGGCCTCGAGTTGAATCGATGCAGCGATCCGTTTGGCCAAGCCATAGGTCTGCTCATAGAGTGTTTGGATATTGGCCGGCTGTTTTAGCTGGTTGCTCGCAACTGAACTGGGATCGTGCTGTTGGGGTTCGCCCGGTATCTGCTGCTGTCGATAATCGGTTTGCGGAATGTCGCGGGCAGATTCATCCTGGTTATGACTGTGCGAGGGTGATTTGGCACTAACGTCGTCAGGAAGTCGCCCGGGATCATCCGGCCAGTTGTCATCAATGGTCGTCTGGTTGAATAGCAAAGCATCGATTTCCAAACGCAAACGATTAGCGCCGATGTTCAGTAACGGCGCCAGTTGTTTATCCAATTCGCGGCGAACCGCGTCAAAATCCCACTGTTCATTATCAAAACTCGATAGCGTATGCGCAAACAAGGCGGCAAATTGCTCAGGCTTGCCCTGACAGACTCGCTGATAGGCCTTTTCGGTGTTTTTGATGACATCGATTCGATTGGCGCCCAGGCCGTTACGCAGCGTATTCGGAATCAACTGGTCCAGTTCCAGGGCATACTCGAAGCGAATTAAATGGCGTCTGGACAGGCTATAACCCAAGGCCTTAATTCGTTTGCACAATTCGCTGCGGGAAAAAGATTGCCGGAATTCGCTTTCCAACTGGTGTTGTAACTCCCTGACGGCATAGGCTTTATCAATCAAGGCCATCTCCCCGCGCAATTCGTTTTCGATCAGGTGGGCGGAGAGAACGGCGGCTTCCGATTGCCAAGGCACATATAAGCAATGGACGGTATTGAAAGCCTCATCGCCGGTCTCGGCATACAGTTCATTCAGGATAGCTAAGCGGGTATTGCCTCCCGACTGAATCATATAGCGTTCTTCACCCGGGCGCAGCGTGACCGTGAACGGGTTGTTCAAGCCGCGCTGTTCGCGTATCGAGGCTTTGATGTCGTCATAGGCCGGATTTCTTTCCCGTCTGGGATTGTGGTCGTAGGTTTTGATTTGCGCCAGTGTTAACAAGAGCTGCACCGGCATAAGTGGATCGGTAGCAGCGAGGTCGGCTTGGTCGGTATCCGATTTAAAATGGCCTTCCAACAATAAATCCTTGATCTGATCCTGATTCGGCCGCTTGATTCGTGTCGTCATGACAGGATCTCTTGCTCAAGTACCGATAAGTCCAGATCGGGTAAGTTCGGAATGAGTTCCCGAGCCAGCGCTTTCATGGTCTCTAACGCACTCATGCCTTTACCTTTGCGCTTCGGTTCAAACCGGTGCACCGGCATTTTATGCGTAGCCGCCTCTCGATAAGCAACCGCATTGGGGATCACGGTATTTAAAATCGAAATCGCACCTTTGCTGGGTAAAAAGGCGGCTTTGCGTAATTCTTCGGCAATATTCCGGGCATCGATAGTCCTATCCTGCCGGTAAATAACGCCGCGTAACGGCCCGATGGGCGCACCCAAACGAGCCATGGGTTCCAGGCGTTGAATCATTGCCACCGTGCCCCGTACGAATTCTCGCGCGGACAAGATTTCCGGCGGAATGGGCGACAGCATGAAATCGGCGGCGGCCACCGCGGCATCTTGTAACGGTCCTACCGCACCGTGGGTATCGATCAACACAAAATC
>JAQTYP010000038.1 GCA_028688235.1 Methylomonas sp. | reverse complement strand
CCTCCGGCCGTAAGCGCGATGATAGGGGTTCGCGCAGTCTGTTGCAATGTTCTGACGGGCTCGACGATTTCGAGCCCTATAGTCCGAGTCGCCGCCGCATCGACTAGAATCAAATCCGGCATAGCCTGTTCTATCATATCCAGACATTCCGCGGCATTGGCAGCCAGTCGGGTTTCCAGGCCCTGGCGGTGGAGCATATCCGCCAGCAGGTCCCGCCTGTCTTCGCAAGCAGCCACCAGCAATATCCGTCCACGCCGCTCCGGCATGCCGATGGGAAGGCCTTGATCGTCCAAGCCTTCCTGCCCGTGCGAAAGGCTTTCCAGTTCCAGATCGAATTCGAATGTACTACCCTGGCCCAGCCTGCTGCTGACTCTGATATCCCCACCCATCAAGCGCACCAGTTCGCGGCTGATCGCCAGTCCAAGGCCGGTGCCGCTATTGCTGTATTGACCGTCGCCCGCCTGCTCGAACGGCTGAAATATGCGTTCCAAGTGTCCGGCTTCTATGCCTATGCCGCTGTCTCGAATCTCGAAATGCAGCTGCCCCGCACGCGGCGAAAAAACCCCGAAACGAATCTGTCCGTGCTCGCTATATTTGAAGGCGTTGCCCAACAAATTCAATAAAACCTGGCGTAGCCGGGTTTCGTCGGCGTGTATGACGGCGGGAATGTCCGCCGCAAAGTCGCAGATTAAATCCAAACCTTTCTGTTGCCCCCAAACCCTGACGATGCCGGCAAGATTCTTCAAAAAATCCGGTAAAAAGATGGCTTTGGGATTGAGCGTTTGTTTGCCCGCTTCAATTTTGGCGAAATCCAGTATATCGTTGATCAAAGTCAAGAGATGTTCCCCGCTTTGCTGGATAACGCTCAACATCTCGCGCTGCTTGGGACTCAGACCCTCGTCCCGCGCTAACAGCTGGGCGTAGCCCAGGATACCGTTTAACGGCGTACGCAGTTCGTGACTCATCCTCGCCATGAACTCGCTACGCAAGCGCACAAGCCTCACGGCTTCCGCCAGCGCCTTCTCCCGAGCGGCGTCCAAAGCCTTACGCTCGCTGATATTACGGACGACGCCAACGGTTCCCAATACGCTGCCGTCTTCGTCCAAAACCGGCACCTTGTCGATTTCTATCCACGCCGAACCATCCGAATGGGGCAGGATTTCCTCGACGATTTTGCGTTGGCGGGTCGCCATCACTTCGCGATCCTCGGCAATATAGGTTTCCGCCAGCGTTGCCGGCCACAAATCGGCATCACACTTGCCGACCATCTCGTCTACGCCTAACCGGCAGGATGCGGCCGTCGCCTGATTGACCATCACAAACCGGCTTTCGGTATCCTTCAGCCAAATCAACAGCGGCAAGCTATCGATGATGGTCCGCAAATAACGGGTTTGTTGGCGCAACGCTTCGGTTCTATCCTGCACTCTCTGCTCCAGGCTCAGATTGAGAGCCTGAATTTGCGCCGCCGCCCGTTTGTGTTCGGTAATGTCATGGCCTATCGCCAATACGCCTACGAGCTTGCCGGCATCGCGTTCGGCCACGAAGCTAAATTGAAAATAATAAAGACCACCGGTATCATCGGCTTGCTGAAGCTGAATTTCGTCGGCCATGCCGGTAGCCGCCACCTGGGCAACCTTGGCCTGATAGGCTGCATAGCGGCCATCCGGAAACAGCTCGGACGGCGTTTTACCCAGCGCCGCTAACGCACTAACCCCCAGAGTATGTGCCATGCGCGGATTCAAATACATGATGCGGCAATCGAGGTCGTAACGGCAGATGTTATCCGGGGCGTTTTCGGCCAAAGTACGAAAATTTCGTTCGGCGCCTATGATCTCGGTCACGTCCCGGGCCACGCCGAGTATCCGATAAATACGACAGTCGCTGTCGTGCAATGGAATCAATGTCGAATAAAACGTGCGCCGACCGGTCGGCAAATCCAGGACGATTTCTTCCTCTATCGGCATGTCGACCTCGACACAGTGCTTTAATTTGGCGATATCGATGTTGAAACAGGCCTCCCCGACAGAGCCTACGTCCCTTGCATCGGCAGGGCGGCCTATCAAATCCTCACGGGCAAGCCCCGTAACCATTTCGAAAGCAAAATTGAAGGCCCGATTGACGAATCCTCCATCGGGCATGACCTCGACCAAATATAAGGCATCGGACACGTTTTCGAAGATTTCCCGATAGCGCTGCTCACTGTCCTGCAAGCTGATTTCGGATCGCTTGCGGTCCGTGATATCACGGCCTATCGCCAACGCGCCGACAACGGCTCCGGCATCGTCACGCTCCGCCACGACCCGAATCTGATGGATGCGCCCAGCCTCACCCGGCACGTGCAATTCCAGTTCTCCGTATTCCCCCAATGCCAGCGCCCTGTCGACCACTTGCGCATAATCTTCGAACGCCCCCCCCGGAAAAAGTTCGCGTATCGTGGTACCCAATATCTGCTCACGCGTAAGACCCAAGGTCTTTTCCATCACCGGATTGATATAGAGGGTGCGTCCCTCGCTATCGTAACGCACGATGTTGTCGGGCAGGGTTTGAGCCAGGATACGAAACTCCCTTTCCCTCGCCGCCAGCGCGTCTTCCGCCCGCTTGCGGCCTGTGATGTCGCGTGAAATGACGATGAAACGAGGGGCTTCACCTGCAAGGGCCGGCTTAGCGGCAACCGACAATTCGAACCAGCCCTCGCCCATAGCCAAGGGCATCTTCACTTGTTTACCGAACGACACCCCACGGCTATAGGCCTCGCTCAGGGCCATCAGACATACGGTAGCCGCCTCGGCGGGCATCACTTCGCCGACGGTTTTACCCAATAGCGTATTACGGTCGACAATCGTTACCTCGGACCGCGGGACATGGCAATCGTAATAGCGGCCATCCAATCCCAGCTCGAACATCGGATCGGGTATGGCGTCCAGCGTTGCCTGCAGCTGGCTTTTCGCCTCATCCAATTGGGCATTGAGCAACCTCAGGTGCTGCTGCGCACGGCGAGAACGCCCCAGGAAAAATGCGTTACCAGCCAACATAATCAGACTACCCACAGCCACCGTCCACAACCAGCGTTGCTGCAGTTCGCGCTGACGAAGTTCTGCTTTCTGCCGCTCGTTTTGACGTTCCAGTTGCTCTATCCGGAGCTGTTTGATCTCGTCCTGATAATGTTGGGCCAAATCCAGTAGGCACATGTTGCCCTGCTCCACCGCGGCCTTGGCCGACAGTTCGTCGGCGAGTGGATGGCTTTCCGTCCCTTGGCGGATTTCGACGAGCTCGCTTCGCCGTTGGGACAATGTCCCACCAGCAAGAACCGTAGCGGCAAAAGCCCACATGAACGTGAAAACGACAAACCGCCGCATGTGCGCCATCAGAATTTAACCGCCGACATCACGCCAACCGGAACATCGTTTTCCCAGGCGGTGGCGGCAGGGTATCGAGCAAATTCGAGCCCTACACCGTGAACGATAAAGACTATTTTTGGCGAAGTCCAAAAAGCCATTGGATCACGCAATCAATAGCACACCTTATTTTCCAGACGATTCCAGACCTCGAACGGCGAGCCGGCCCCTGGAAGCGCCAGATAATGCATGGCAATACTGCGCTGGGCCGGTTGCTTTGGAATTTCGCCGTAGATGAAGCTGTCGTCGAAGCCCGCCGCGGCCGCATCGAAACGATTGCAGGCATAATACACCCCTTTCATTCGGGCCCAATAGATCGCCCCAAGACACATAGGGCACGGCTCGCAACTGGTATAAAGCGTGCAGTCGTTTAACTGGAAATCACCCAAGGCTTGGCAAGCGGTTCTTATGGCCATGATTTCGGCATGGGCGGTGGGATCCAGATTCGGCGTAACCCGGTTGCCGCTGCTGGCGATGATGCAACCTTCCTTGACTACGATAGCTCCGAAAGGACCGCCACCGTCCGCGACGTTTTGCCGGGCCAAATCGACCGCATATTGTAGAAATTCGGCATGCATCTATAGACCCAGGGGATTATTTGGATCGACGCCGTTCATAAACGGCAATCGCCTGTCTTCGTTGGTGATTTGGTAAACCTTGCCTAACCAGTTATTGAAAACGGCCTTGGCCGAATCCCGCCACGTCACTTCCAAATGTTCGACGATCTGCGCTTCCGGCATGGGTTTAAGCTCAAAACCAGCGGCCTTGGCGTCGCGGACATGCCCGGCATAGTCGGCCAATAAGCGTTTTATCTCATCATCGAAATAATGCTCGGGATAAGGCGGATAATCGTCCCGCTCGCCGTGGTAGAACCTAAGCACCTCGCGCTTGTATTCCTTCAACAGACTGATATCGTCGTATTCGGGATGTCCTTGGAAAAACACCTCGCGAAAGCCGTCCGGACTGACCGCCAGATGGACCCCGGCCTCTTTGCTGGCAACCAAGACCTTAAGGCCATGTTTTTCCATGTCGCGTTGAAAGATTTCGTTATAACGCGAATGCGGCACATCGAAGCGGGTATTGATCTCGGCCATCAAGGGGTGGTGTCTGTCCATGACCTTATGCGAGAAAACCCCCCAGCGTTTGGCCGGCAGCCGGGTACGTTCGACGCCGTAGCAGCGTTGAATGAAGGCATGAGTCGCCAGACAGGAACACAACGTGGAGGTCACATTCGATTTGGCCCATTCGAACACTTCGGTCAATGGTTGCCAGAACGGCTCGTCCTGCAAATGATCGTGCGTAACGTTGGCGCCGCTGACGATCAGCGCATCCAGCCCGTCTTGCTTGATTTGTTCGAAGCTTTCGTAATATTTAGCGATATGCTCAAGGGCCGCCGGACTTCTTTCCAGCCCATCTATCGTGAACGGATGAACATGAAATTGGGCAATTTGATTACAGGCACCGACCAAGCGGAAAAACTGGCGTTCGGTCGCTTCCAACGCGGCATCCGGCATGATGTTGAGCAACCCTATATGCAATTCGCGTATGCATTGATGGCTGGCTCTGTCCGGCGTCAGAATCTCTTCGCCCTCGTCGTGCAGGCGTTGGAAAGTGGGCAAATCGGTATGAGCGACTAACGGCATACCGGCGACTCACTGACCTTCGCGCCGCGCAATGGCCTGCGCAATCAATTGAATGAAATCGTCTTCGGATTGGACTTTAGCCACGTCGTCGCCATCGACCGTGTAACCGTATTGAGCGGCGATAGCCTCGTACCGAGGGACGCGCGCCATGAACAGTTCCGGAAAGACCCAACTGACGAAATCATCGGGCGCGATCTGATCCGTAGACGAATAGCCGTGCTGTTCCATGAAGCGCGCCAGCTTTTCATCGACGAACTCCGGGCGGTAATACAAGGGCTTAGGCTCTTTTTTGGCCCGATCTATAATGGTTTGTTCCAGCTTGGGCGGAATTTTGATGTAAACCATCACGGTATGCTTGGCCAGGTTTTCCAAGACTTCCGGACAATCCAGTTCGCAGACGCTGCCACCGGCATCGTTGATGAAATGTTTATAGCCGTAGATCGCTTCGGCCTTATGGATGAAGTCGGGCACGTCGTTCATCGCCGCGATCTCGGCCTGGCGATGCAGGGCTTGTCTGCGCTTGAATTCTTCCAAGGTCAATCCGCCCTTGGCCGGATCGCCGATTTTTCCCAAAAAGCTGGACACCGGCGCCAGATTGTCGACGGTGATATTGCTACAAATATAAATCGAATCCGACTTGAGCAAATCTCTGAGAAACGGCACCCCCATCGCCTGCTGTTTGATATTGTCGAGTATGGGTTCTTCCAGATACTTGGTGCCTATCCGATAATCGCCGGAGTAATGAAACCATTTATCCTTGGGCAGCTTGCTCGATAATGTGGTTTTGCCCGCGCCGGACATCGCCAGCAGCGTAATACACTTGGATTCCCAGTCCAAGAATTGTTGCGGGGTCATTCTCATAGAAAAAGCTCAATCCAAAAAATCACTGATGTCCAAATCTTCCCTATCCGGCCTAGCATGGCGGTCGGGGTCACTATAACCCAAGTCATCGTTCTCGACGTCATCGAACGGCGCCGTCCAATCTTCCGGATCTTCGATGTAATCGAAGGTAGAGGCATACCAGGCATCGTTATCGTATTCACCTAAATCGCCATTGGCATACTGCACGCCGATGGCATCCTCCTTGTTGTCGATTGCTACAACCTTAAACGTCAGATTGTTTTCGAAGTCTTTATACCAACGGCCTATGACCGGATCTGTAATCGTCGTCATCGTCGCATCCTCGCTGTGGTTGATGGTGGGCGTATCATAGCCGAGTTTACCCGGCTCGTCTAAATAGCGGCAAAATTTGTCTGGTAGAATGAAAGGTCTTTTTCCCAGGCAATCATTTCAAAAAACATCATGAGTGAAGAACGCATTATCGAACTGGAAATCAGACAGGCTTATCAGGAAGACTTGATTCAAGTTTTGAACGGCATCGTGACCGATCAGCAAAAACAAATAAGCAAACTGGAGGAAACCTGCAAATTATTACACGACAAAATCAAGAGCCTGGCACTTGCCGAGCGTAATCCTGCGCCTATCGACGAAAGACCTCCGCATTATTGAAATTTTGTTGCCTCGGGTGTTTTTCGTTCAGACATTACCTGGCAACAACGAGCAACTAAAACCTTTGACGCGTAATTTATTGCAAAATGACCGGGCATCGGCTTGATCTAGCCCTATCCATTCTGAACGCCAAAAGTGCCTGCCTTTAATCTTGACTCTGATGACTTGGGCTTCGCCGCTCTTGGCGGCTACGCCCAACACACGCCGTGCTCTATTCAAATCGATATCGGCATCGACTTTTCGACTGCGATCATTCAGCATCACGGCCCAGTTCGACGAGGCGGCCAAATTGCTCGATCTGACCTTAGTGCTTGGCTTTTGCACCAGCAGGCTGGATTTGCCCGGCTTGATGCGAATAGGCTCCGGCCTGCCTGCATCGCTGTCGGCACCCATTTGCTCGGCACTACCTGCGCAGCGGTTCGACGACAGCTGAAACGGCGGGGGCTCCAAGCTGGCATCGCTGATTTGCTCGACAGGCAAACCGAAAACGCCGGCCCGCGATTTTTCGAATCCCAAATCCAGCAAGTTGCCCATTTGTTGGAAGCGCTCGGCGCTGCTGCGGGCGCCGAGCAACACGCCTATCAATCGACGACCATCGCGCTTGGCGGAGGCGATCAGGTTATAACCGGAACCGCAGGTAAATCCTGTTTTCAAGCCGTCGGCGTCAGGGTAGATTTTTAAAATCTTATTGGTATTGGGCAACACCCGGCCTTTGTAGGCGAATTCCGTCGCCGAAAAATACCGGTAATACTGCGGAAAATCACGGATCAAGGCGGCCGACAGCAGCGCCAGATCGCGGGCACTGCTGATTTGGCCTTCGTCGGGCAGACCGCTGGCATTGTGGAATGAACTGCTATGCATACCTAAGCTGTGAGCCTGCTCTGTCATCATCGTCGCAAAATTATTTTCGCTGCCACCCAAGCGCTCCGCCAGGACCACCGCGGCGTCGTTGGCCGAACGTGTCGTGACCGCCATGATGGCATGCTCGACGCTTATGCTTTGACCCTGGCGCAAGCCGAGTTTCGAGTTGGGTTGTCTGGCGGCGTGCGCGGATACCGTCAACACGTCATTCAATTGCAGACGACCGGCCTCCAAGGCGGCAAACGTCATATAAATGGTCATGACTTTGGTCAATGACGCCGGATACCAGCGATGGCCGGCTTCGACCTCATGAATCACGCGCCCGCTATCGGCATCCATCACGATAGCCGCGTAGCGCGCCGATGCCGAAGGAATTTGGCCCAGCATACAAGCGATTGACAACAAAAGGAGTTTATTCTTCGGGACAGCGTTCAATGTATTAATTCTCAGCAGCGTCGTACAAAACCGGTCAATTCGCACATTTAATCAAAATTATCGCGCGCAAAAAAGAGTGCATCGGACAAATTAGCTCTCTCCGATCTAAAAAACGTCTTTTTTTTCAAAAAACGCGGAGTGCTTCAGGCGGAAAGCTAATTCGCATCGCCACCCTCCGCCTGCGATTAGGGCCGATGCCGAAGTTTAGGTATCATGATCGCATGCTCCCGCCATTTCGGAAATCGCCCATGACACTAAAGACTTTGCTAGCCCAACATTCCGTAAATCTGCCGGACGCCTTGCAAAGCCTTGCCGAGACCTTTTGCGACCGCCTCGAAGAAAAGGCGAGCGCGGACGATTTGGCCATTTTCGCTAACGATAGCGTCAGTCGCTCGGCATTGAAAGTCGTCAGTTGCAGCCAATTCATCGCTGAAAGTTGGATACGCGACCCAGCCATGATGACGGATTTGGTCAATTCCGGCGACCTTTTTTCCGGGCTACGCAGAGACAACTACCTGCCCTGTATACAAAAAAATCCGGGCGATAACGAAGCCTTTCTGGTCCGGAAACTGCGTCTGTTCCGCCGCAGGGAAATGGTGCGAATCGCCTGGCGCGATCTGGCGGGCTGGTCGGATCTCGATGAAACCCTGACCGACTTGACCGCGCTAGCCGAAGCCTGCATTCGAATCGGCCTGGATTTTATCTACCGGCAAGCCTGTCAGCGTTGGGGCACTCCGACTCTGGCCGATGGCACCCCATTCAATCTCGTCGTGCTGGGCATGGGTAAACTGGGCGCCTGGGAGCTGAACTATTCGTCCGACATCGACCTAATTTTTGCCTATGCCGAAGACGGCACGCTAACCGAGAAAAAAGAAATCAGTTACGCTGAATTTTTCACCCGCATCTGCCGCTCCCTGGTGAAGATGCTGGACGAAACCACCGTCGACGGCTTCGTATTCCGCACCGATATTCGCCTGCGCCCATTCGGCGATAGCGGCCCGCTAGTGATGAACTTCGACGGCATGGAAAACTATTATCTGACACAGGCCCGCGAATGGGAGCGTTACGCGATGATCAAGGCCAGACAGGTGGCAGGCGATTTCGAAACCGGCAAACAATTGGCGGCAATGATCAAACCCTTTGTCTATCGCCGCTATCTGGACTACGGCGCCTTCGAGGAACTGCGCTCGTTGAAGTTTCAGATTACCCAGGAATTGAAGCGCAAGGACAGGATGGACAACGTCAAACTCGGTCCGGGCGGGATACGCGAAGTCGAATTCATAGGCCAGGCCTTTCAATTGATACGCGGAGGCAGGGAGAGCGTATTACAACAGCGCGAAATCCAGGTCGTACTGACGGCATTGCATGAATTGAAATTGATGACCCCGGATGATGTGGCGACGTTGAAGTTTGCCTATCGCTTCTTGCGCCGGACCGAAAATCACATTCAGGAATATCAGGACAAACAAACGCACGATTTGCCACAAGACGCATTGCCGCGGCATATTCTGGCTTATTCGTTGGATTTCGACGATTGGACCGCGTTCAAACAAGAACTGGACGATGTGCGGAACAGTGTACACGCGATCTTCGAGCAGGTATTCTCGCTTAGCGAACAGGACAATCAACAGATGGCAACCCGCCTGGTTTGGTTGGGTGCCGATGAGGAACAAGCACTGGAAACCTTGCTGGATTGCGGTTTCAACCATCCCCAGGCGGCGTACGACGCGATTATGAATTTCAAAACTGCCCCACCAATCAAACGCATGACCCGAAAAGGCGCTGGCATACTGGACAGACTGATGCCATCGTTGATCGAACGCGTGACCGTGATAGCCAATCCTGACGCAACGCTAACCCGCATTTTGGATATGTTCGAAGCCGTGGCGGGCCGCAATGTGTATTTGTCACTTTTGGCGGAAAATCCCGACGCGCTGTCTCAACTGATCAAACTGGCGGCGGCCAGTCCTTGGATTTGCGATTATTTGGCTTTATACCCTATCTTGTTCGACGAATTGCTAAATCCGATTACGCTGTTCGAACCCTTGAAAAAAGCCGATTTAAGCCGGGATTTACGGCGGGAACTGGAAAAAATCGATTGCGGCGACGAAGAGCAGTTAATGATTGCGCTACGCCAGTTCAAGCATCAAAACGTGTTGCGGGTTGCCGCCGCAGACATCATGGGAGTGATTCCCGTGATGATAGTCAGCGACTATCTGACCTGGATAGCCGAAACCATACTGGAACAAGTCTTGACCGGAGCCTGGAAAATTTTGACCGGAAAACACGGCTGCCCACCGGGCACCATGGCGAACCAAGCCGGAGGCTTTGCGATCATCGCCTTCGGAAAATTCGGCGGCATAGAGCTCGGCTATAAATCGGATCTGGACTTGGTCTTTCTGTACGATTGCGCCGATATCAATGCGATGACCAACGGCGAAAAAACCATCAACAGCGGGCAATTTTATCTGCGCCTGGCCCAAAAAATCCGCCACATTCTGGATACCAAGATGCTATCCGGCGTGTTATACGAAGCCGATTTGCGCTTGCGCCCCAACGGCGATTCGGGATTGTTGGTCACGCATATCCGGCATTATGAAAACTATCTCCGCAACGAGGCCTGGACCTGGGAACACCAGGCCCTGGTACGCGGCCGTTTCGTCAGCGGCGATCCGGCCTTGCACGCCGAATACGAAGCAATCCGCGCTCGCATCCTGGCGATGCCGCGCGATGCCGAGGCATTGCAGCGGGAGGTGCGGGAAATGCGGCAGAAAATGCGAGAAACGCTGTCCGGCAAAGACCCCGGCGTTTTCGATCTGAAACACAGCAAGGGCGGCATCGCCGATATAGAATTCATCGTTCAATTCGGCGTGCTGGCCGAAACCGCCCGTCACAACGACCTTGCAAGCCATACCGATAACGTCCGCCTGCTGGAAGGCTTGGCCGGACACGGTTTCATGACTACCACCGATGCGGCGCTATTGAAGAAAGCCTATTGCAGCTACCGCGACTATGGTCACCACCAAGTCTTGCAAGGCGAAAACGCCCTGGCCGCTGCCACCGAATTCAGTGAAATGCGCGCCGAAGTGGAACGAATCTGGCAGCAACTGATGGAGTGAGCCTCGGCTTTGGCCATTTTATATTCTTAAACCATAAACCCAGAATCACGCCGAAAACGACGAACCGCAGCCACAAGTCGTCGTGGCATTAGGGTTACGGATCACGAATTGAGCACCGGACAAGTCTTCTTTATAATCGATTTCGGCGCCTTGCAGATATTGTATGCTCATCGAGTCTATCAATACGGTTACCCCGCCCTTCTGAATCTGGGTATCATCATCGTTGACCTCCTCGTCGAAAGTAAATCCGTACTGGAATCCGGAACAGCCGCCCCCTGTGATATAAACTCGAAGTTTCAGATTATCGTTACCTTCTTCCTGAATCAAACCAGCGACTTTGCTTGCGGCGCTATCGGTAAAAACAATGGGATCTGCCATGGAAATCTCTATAAGTGATTGAAATAAAAATGATGCTTTTACCCAGTATTTTAATCAAGATTTAGCCACTTGGCTATCGCTACTTCGCTTCCCAAAAATTCCCCAAGCAAGCAGAATGTTCCCATCGATATCACACTGTTGCTTAACCTGGAACAAAGCAGGAAACTCCATGAAAACATCCAACATTGCAAGAATCAAATGCGCATTTGTGCTGTTTATCTTCATGATCATCAGCATAGGACCGATTCCAATCACCAGCACAATCGGTTTATTTGTCGTCGTCTTTCGCCCCGGATGGTTTAAAAAACTGGTCGATACGATTTATTCAGATTGATCTCATCGCCGCGCAAAAATAGCTAGGCGTCAGTTCTGAGGCTTCACCCCATAGTAGCGCGCCAACTCGGCGTATGCGCCCTGCATACCCGCCAATAACGCGGCTTTTAACGGGAGGCAATCGGCACCCCATTGCTTGATTTTATTATCGAAATAAAACGCCCATTCGCCGCGCCAGCATCCTGCTTCTTTGGTCACACGCCCCGCCATTACCGCGGGCACATCGTAACGCGCCGAAACCGTTAACAAATTTCTGGAATCAGCGCTTAATACCTCACTCACGGATATGCGTTGCTGCTCTTCCAAATCGAGCATAGGCAATATCACCGGCACGCCTTTAACCTTGGAAGCCAGCGCCAGCGCATTTTCGAACTCGGGCATGGTATCCGGGTTATAAAACTGGCGCCTGCCATCCTCCTCGACCACCAGCCACACCAAGGTTTCGGGTCGGATTTCGCTCCAGATGCCTACGTTGGCATTGCGCATCGTTGCCAGCAACTGATCCTCGTCAAACTCCACTCGAATCAACCGGGCGTCGGTCTCGGAATATTCGTCCGCCGCTATCAGAGAATATTGAAACTGTTTGACGTAATGTTGCGCACCGTTCAAGGCCTGTTGAACAGCCGGAATACTGGAAATATCGTCAGCCACCAGAATCCGGTTCAAAACCCCGTACAAGGCTTGCTTGATCGCGGTTTCCCTGTCTTCCGGCGACTGGCTTCTGGCGATCAATTCTATTTCGTAAAGGCCTTTCACCTCGGCGGCGACTAAGCCATGAACGGGTAACAACGTCAGCAACAACGCCAACAGGATTATTTGTTTTCCCTTAGTAAAAATCATCGACGGCCCCTACCCTGGAGGTGTATCAAACGGAATATAGTACAATATCGGTTGTTTCAATCTTAACTTTAGCAAGAGGCCCCCATTGAGCTCACAACAGCAAGATAGCCTGAATTATAAGAGCGCGGGCGTCGACATCGAAGCCGGCAACGCTCTGGTAGACCGCATCAAACCCATCGCCGCCAAAACCCGCAATGCCGGCGTGATGGCGGGCCTTGGCGGATTTGGTTCGTTGTTCGAACTGCCCTTGGACCGCTATAAGAATCCAGTCTTGGTTTCAGGCACAGACGGCGTCGGCACCAAGTTAAAATTGGCGCTGGATTTGAACGTGCATAACACGGTTGGCATCGATCTGGTGGCGATGTGCGTCAACGACATCGTCGTGCAAGGTGCCGAACCGCTATTTTTTCTGGATTATTTCGCCACTGGCAAACTGGAGGTCGATACCGCAGCCGCGGTTATCGAAGGCATAGGCAAAGGCTGCGAACAGGCCGGCGCCGCCCTGGTCGGCGGCGAAACCGCGGAAATGCCCGGCATGTATAGCGAAGGCGATTACGATTTAGCGGGTTTTTGCGTGGGCATCGTCGAAAAGGACCACATCATAGACGGCAGCAAAGTCAAGGCCGGAGACAAACTGATAGGCATTGCCTCCTCGGGTCCGCATTCCAACGGCTATTCACTGATCCGTAAAATTATCGAACGTAGCGGCCTGGGCCTAAGCGATGGCGTTAACGGCAAACCGCTAGGCGAAACTTTGCTGACGCCGACTCGGATTTACGTCAAACCGCTATTGGAATTACTGAAAACCATCGACGTTCACGCGATGGCTCATATTACCGGCGGCGGCAA
>JAQTYP010000456.1 GCA_028688235.1 Methylomonas sp. | reverse complement strand
ATTATCAGGCTGATACCGAGCTGGGCAGTTTGACGGCGAATCGCGGCATTGCGGGTGGCGGCGTGTTGCTGCAAGAATCGCGGGTGCGCCTTAACACCGAAACCAACAACTACGGCGTGTTTCTGAGCGACTCCCTGTCGGTGACCGACAAGTTGACCGTCACGGCTTCCGGCCGTTATAACATCACTCATCTGGAGCTGAAGGATGGTTTTCCGGGCGAAGATCCCGATGAAAATCTGACTGGCTACCACAGTTTCAACCGTATCAATCCCGCGGCTGGTTTGACCTATGCTTTCATGCCGGAGTTGACCTTCTACGGCAACTACAGTGAATCTTCCCGTGTACCGACGCCGATGGAGCTTAGCTGCGCGGATAGAAACAATCCTTGTAAATTGCCCAATGCCTTCGTGGCCGATCCGCCGTTGGCGCAAGTCGTTGCGAACACCTGGGAAGCCGGTTTTCGCGGCGATTTGAAGCAAGTGCCCGCGGGACGTATACACTGGAACGCCGGCTTTTTTCACGTGATCAACAACAACGACATCCTGTGGCAGGGTAACGGTGCCGTCAACGGCATGGGCTATTTCGAGAACGTCGGAAAGACTCAGCGCCAAGGCGCGGAGGCTGGCTTGGCGGGTGTTTTCTTCGACGATCGTTGGCGCTGGTCGGCCAATTACAGCTATATCGACGCTACCTATCAGTCCGCTTTCGGTAGCCCGAATGGCGCACATCCGGATGCGGTGGACGGGGTCACCCAGGTTAGGCCGGGCAACCAGATTCCCGGCATACCCGCGCATCAGGCCAAGTTCAGCACCGATGTCGATATCCTGCGGGACTGGACCTTGGGTTTCGATATGACCTATAACGGTTCGCAATATCTGCGCGGCGACGAAGCCAATCTGACCGCTAAAATTCCCGCATTCGTGATTTTCAACTTGCGCAGCGAATACCGCTTCAACGAGCATGTGGCCTTGTTTGGTCGGGTCAATAATCTGTTCGACCGCGACTACGTCAACTTCGGCGCCTGGTCGAATACGGGTGAGGTGCTCGATGGCCTTGATCCGGCCTTGAACGATATCAATAGCCGTTTCGTAGGGGTGGGCGCTCCCAGGGCTGCGTGGATAGGTATTCGGTTGACGATGTAATGGTTTATCAGGTGGTCTTGCTAGGTTGTCCCGCCTTAAGGAAGGAGCATGAAGTAACTTCTTCAAAATCGGAAAGGAGGTTCAGTGACTCGATTGGCAGGTGTCGGCGGCAGGGGTAGCCGCCGTCAAGCCTACATGGACGTATTCACGGCGTCCTGTCGAGCGAGTCACCGAACCTCCACAATGCTTACTGTTTCGAGAAGTTATTTTGCGCATATTCCTAAGTTGCTAGCCCCTTTTGCGCTTCAAATTTCGGCGCATCCGTTCCCTCGCCCTTCGGGAGAGGGAACGGATGCGGATTTATTTTGGCCGGAATCTTAAATCACCTTATATTTCAGTCAACCAGTAAAAGTGATACCCCTGCAATACGACCCGTCTATCGTATTGCGCCGGCTTGCTGCCACTATACAAATCGATGAATTGCCCGTAGGGATTGATGCCTTTGCTTTTGAGCAGGTAAAGATCCAGATATTGCGGGTTTGCGTCGAAGTTGGCGACGACCAAAACGCGTTCCGATGGCCGCTCGTGATTGAAGCGAATGAAACACAGCAAATGTTCGTTATCGACGTCGACCAATTCCCGGTTGTTGAAGTCGGCGAACGAGGAAGTTTCCTTGCGGATCGCGATCATTTTTTTCATCGCATTGAACAGGGCAAATTCGGTGGTGCCTTGTTTTTTGCGCAATTCGGCCCGATCCCAATTGATCTTGGGCCGATGTATCCAGCGGTTGTCGTCGCTTTTGCCTGGGTCGTCGCGGTAGCTGTAATCGTTGACGACGCCCAGGGCGTCGCCGTTGTAAAGCAACGGAATGCCGCCGAAGGACAAGATCAGGCTATGCAATAGCAGAACCTTTTTGATTGCACTATCGATCAGACTTTGATCATCGACTTCCTGCCCGGCTTCCAGTCCTGCCAGGGAAGCCAGCGAACCGCTGATACGGGCATCACCGGTGGTTTCGTTACGCATGAACACCAGCCCTCTGGCCGGCGAAGCCTGGAACTGGCCGCTGAAATAATCGACCAAAAATTGCCGGTGCGCATAAGGATCGTAACCGGCCGCGCGGATATCGTTATCGTCGAAGCCAAAACCGATGTCGTCGTGGCAACGCACATAATTCAACCAAGTGGCGCGTTCCAGTTTGGCCGGCAGATTTTTTACGCCCTGGTAGAGCAATTTGGCATTTTGCGTGGCAATCGCGTCCCACAACAAGGCCATCAAGGTGGCGTTGTAGGCGATCTCGCATTCCTTGGCGATGATCGCATCCTCGCCGAAATATTTGATGACTTCTATCGGCGTGACGATGGCTTCGGCGATGAACAATACACCCGGCGCGGTCACCTGACAGCAATCTTTCATCAGCTGCAATATCAAATGGGCGTTGCGCTCGTTCTGGCAGGAAGAACCGATTTTTTTCCACAGGAAGGCGACGGCATCCAGACGCAAGATGTCCACCCCTTGATTGGCCCAAAACAGGATGATATCCAGCATTTCGATGAAGACTTCAGGGTTGCTGTAATTCAAATCCCATTGGTAATCGTGAAATACAGTCATCACCCATTTTTGCATCTGGGTATTCCAGGTGAAGTTGCCAGGGGTTGATTCCGGAAAAATTTGCGGCATGGTCTGCTCGAACATGTCCGGAATTTCCCGGTTGTCGAAGATGAAGTAATAATCCTGATAACGCCGCTCGCCGCCGACCGCCTTCCTGGCCCATTCGTGTTCATCGGAGGTATGGTTCATCACGATGTCCAACACCAGCAGGATATCGCGCTTCCTGAATGCCTCTGCCACCCGCCGCAGATCGTTCAGATCGCCCAACCTGTCGTCGATTTGACGGAAATCGCTGACCGCATAGCCGCCATCGCTCTTGCCGGCTGGGCACATCAAAATCGGCATGATATGCACCATATTGACGCCAAGCTCCTGAAAATACGCTATTTTGTCGATCAGATCGGCCAGATTTTCCGCGAAGCCGTTGGTATACAAGGCCATGCCGACCCATTGCTGCGACAAGAACCAGTTGTGATCCTGTTCGCGTGCTATGTCGACGCGCTCCAACTCGGCGGAGCGGTCGATATAGCCCTTGGCCATGGTCTCCACCAGTCGCAG
>JAQTYP010000455.1 GCA_028688235.1 Methylomonas sp. | reverse complement strand
GTCGATGGCCAGTTGGTATTTTATCGTCGTCAAGGCCTGGCAGGGCAGGTGGGCGCGCAAGCTTAGCGAGCAGTTTTTGAACGATTTCTGGGAGGCCGCGTCATTGGACGATGTGGCGCAATCCTTGAGTCAACACCCCGCCAACGAGCCCTTCGCGCATTTGACCTACCACGCCATCAGCTCGGCCCGGCATCATGCCGCTCACGGCGTAAATCGCCTGGATGAAGCCGGATCCGCCACGGAGTTTTTGACCCGCGCGATGCGCCGTGTCATAGACGAGGAAACCGCGCAACTGGAATGGGGCCTAACGGCATTGGCCTCCATTGCCAGCACTGCGCCGTTCGTGGGTTTGTTCGGCACGGTATGGGGGGTTTACCACGCCTTGATTGGCATAGGCCGGGGTGGACTGGGGACGCTGGACCAAATCGCAGGCCCCGTTGGCGAAGCCTTGATCATGACCGGCCTGGGCCTGGCTGTCGCCATTCCGGCGGTACTGGCTTACAACGATTGCTCCCGCACCAACCGGTTGGTGCTGGCAAGGCTGGACGCCTTCGCCCACGACCTGTTTGCATTTCTGACCACCGGCGCCACCGTGCCGCTTAATTTGGGAGCTGCATGATGGCATTCGGCGGCTTCGATCACAACAAAAACAACCATCCGATGGCGGAAATCAACATGGTGCCGTTGATCGACGTGATGCTGGTACTGCTGATCATTTTCATGATCACCGCGCCGATGATGACGAACACCGTGAAAATCGATCTGCCCAATGCCGGCAATCAGGCGCGGCCGCAGGACAGCGAGTCTATTGCCTTGTCCATCAATCTTGACCAGCAATTGTTCTGGAACGAGACCCTGGTGTCGCGCGACGAACTGCAGCAGCGCTTGCGGCAAATTTCAGCACAAGCGCCGCAGCCGGAATTGCATGTCAGGGCCGACCAAAACGTACCGTACCGGCTGGTCGCCGAAACCTTGGCCGACGCCGCTCAAGCGGGCGTCACCCGCATCGGTTTCGTTTCCGAGCCGGATGCCGGCAAGTAACGAGCGATAACACGCATTAACCAGCCACCCAGCGTTCCCCGCCAGGCAGCCATTTATTTTCAAGCTAAAACATGGGGATACGTATGTCCAATCATCATTCACGCAAGACGGCCAAATGGCGGCTTGGAGCCTTGTTGCCGCTGGGGGCGGCGCTAAGCGGGGCGGTATTTTCCGCCGAACCGGCAGCGGACACAAATTCTGGCGAAGATCGGGAAATCCTCCTCGAGGACGTCAAGGTCAAGGCCAATCGCGAGAAACAAGCCCAGCGTTTCAAGGCCGATACCTCCAGCACCGGCAGCAAGACCGAAATGGCGCTACGCGACATTCCGCAATCGGTCAGCGTGGTCAAGGAAGAGTTGATAGCATCGCAAAATGCCTTCAACCTGCGCGATGCCTTACGCAACGTCAGCGGTTTGACCATCGCCGCCGGCGAAGGCGGACGAACCGGCGACTCTATTACGCTACGCGGTTATGCCGCCAGCTCCGATCAGTATCTGGACGGCGTCAAGGACAACGGCCAATATAATCGGGATACCTTTTTCATAGAAAAAGCCGAAGTGCTGAAGGGCGCATCGTCGATTTTGTTCGGACGCGGCGCCACCGGCGGCGTAATCAATCAGGTCGCCAAAAAACCCACCGGCAAGACCGGCGTCAGCGGCAGTTTTACCTACGGGATGTACGACTTCAAACGCAGCGCGATCGATGCCGAAACCGCCTATCAGGACCTGGCGGCACGCCTGAATGTGATGTATCAGGACACCGATTCGTACCGCGATTACAATTCCTCCAGCCGCTGGGGCATCGCGCCGTCATTCGCGCTGAAATTGACTCCGGACACCGATCTGTCGCTGAACTTGCTGCACCAACAGGAAGAAGGCGTGTTCGATTACGGCGTGCCGATGTGGCGGGGCCGGCCGGCCGATGTGCCGATCAACACCTTCTACGGCTTTACCGACAACCGAATGATGGACACCGACGTCAACGTTGCCACCGTGGCGTTGACCCAGCGTTTTAACCAGGATTTTTCGGTGAAAAACTCTATCCGTTACGGCGATTACGAGCGTAAATACCTGACCCATTTGTTTTCGGGCGCGGCGGCCTACACCGGCGCCAATGCCGGCACGATAGCCCGCTCGCAAGCCTTGCGGCTGAATACTCAGGAAAACGTCTACAACCAGACCGACTTCGTGTTCAAGAAGTCGCTGTTTGGTTTTAACAACACCTTGATGTTCGGCAGCGAATTCGGCTGGGAAGAATACGATTTCAAATCGAAGAATTCGACCGGCGTCAGCCGCGTCTCGGTTTTCGATCCGATTATTACCGGCAGTGTCGGCAGAGGCTTGGCCAGCGATTTCAGCGGCACGTTGGCGACCGACCGATTGACCCATGCTCAAACCTATGCCGGCTATGTGTTGGATCAATTCGAAATCAATCCGGAATGGAAATTGTTGGGCGGTACTCGCTACGACGTGTTCGATGCCCAGCAAGAGGACCGATTAGGCGTCGCCAACTTCGAAAGCAGCGTCGACCAATGGAGCCCGCGCGGCGGCATCGTCTGGCAGCCGAGCAAATCGCAGTCGTACTATTTCAGTTACGGCAAATCCTTCAATCCGTCGGCCGAAAGTCTGAGTTTGGCGGCCAATAACGCCGAACTGCCGCCGGAGCAAAACCACAACTACGAAATCGGCGCCAAACTGGATTTTTTCGACGGCCGACTGTCGGCGACCGGCGCGCTGTTCAGGCTGGAAAAAGCCAATGCCCGCACCACCTCGCCGCTCGATCCCAATCTGCAGGAATTGAGCGGCGAGCAGCGCACCGACGGTTTCGAGCTGGGTTTGGCCGGCGAAATCCTGCCGAAGTGGGATGTGTCGCTGACCTATGCCTACCTGGATGCGAAAGTCGTCAAATCGAATAACTCCGCGACCGGTTCGGTCAGTGGCTTGCTCAAGTCCTACGAAGGCATGACCGCCGTCAACGTGCCCGAGCACAGCGGCGTGGCCTGGACCACTTACCGCTTGACCGACAATTGGGAAATCGGCGGCGGCGTGTTCTATGCCTCCGATCGTTATGCCGACAGCGTCAACGAGGCGGTATTGCCGGGTTACGCACGACTGGACGGGATGCTGGCCTACCATCAAAAGCATTTCGATGTGCAGATGAACGTGTTCAACCTAGCCGACACCGTTTATTACGAATCCGGGCAGACTAACTCT
>JAQTYP010000454.1 GCA_028688235.1 Methylomonas sp. | reverse complement strand
TTCGATACTAATGACGGTGCCGTCCGGCAGGATTTGATTCATGACGCTTTTAGGCTCTTCGAGATAAACGATCAAACCCAACAGCAGCAAACAACATAAAGCGAGTATCAGGAAAAATCCGCTTGGCGAGACGAAAGTCAGCGCGATCAGAAAAATAATCGCGCCGGCGTTGCCGTACGCGCCTACGATGCCGGCGACTTCTCCGGTTATGGCTCGCCTGACCAGGGGCACGAAAGCAAAAATCGCTCCCTCGGCCGCCTGCATGAAAATCGAACAAAACAGGGTGACCAGCACCGCCAAGCCAATCGACCAGTTTGCGGAAATCAGCGCCATCAAGCCATAGCCCAGTGTCAAGCCCGCGGTAAATAAGCTGATGGAAAGCTTGCGGCCGATTTTGTCGCTCAACCAGCCGCCGGCCGGTCGTGCGATCACGTTGGTAATCACAAAACTGGAGGCCAACAAGCCCGCATCCAGCATGCTGATGTGTTGACTGGTGCTAAAGGTGTTGAAAAAAAACAGCGGCAACATGGATAGCACGGCCAGCTTGGAACCAAAGGTCACGAAATAGGCGATAGCCAGGATGAAAACCTGTTTATAGCGGTAATGATGAATCGCCGGAATGGGCTGACTGAGGCGTTCGGCGTTAGTAGCGACTAATTGCCGGGCGTGCCATAAGTAAACCAGCCAAATTCCGATATGTAGCGCCGCCGCCCAGTTTGCAGACAACAAGGGCCTGGACAACGCCGACAATTTCCAGACCAGTAACGACAATGCACCATACAGAGATAACAGACTCAACATATATAAGAATAAATCGTTGATGCTGGAAACTTCCATGCTGCGTGCACGCTTGGTCTTCAAACCGGCCAATTCCGGAGGAAAGTCCTCCACATTGCGGTAATACACCACCGAAAAAAGCAGTGCCGACACGCCGGTCAAAGCCACCGCGTACCGCCAACCGTTTTCCTCGTCTAGGTACAAGGCCAAACCCGGCAGCACGATGGCGGCCGCCGCCGATCCGAAATTGCCCCAACCGGCATAGATGCCTTCCGCAAAACCCATTTGGCTGGACGGAAACCAGTCGCCGATGATGCGCACACCCACCACGAAACTGGCACCGATGAAACCTAATAAAAACCGTGACCAGGCCAGTTCGGCAAAGTTGTCGGCCACGGCAAACATGAAACACGGCAGGCTGCAAACCGCTAATAATATGCTGTAACTGATGCGGGCACCGAAGCGGTCCACCACCAGACCGATAATCACTCGGGCCGGAATAGTCAGTGCAACATTCAACAGCAGGATGATTTCGATATCCGCATCGCTGAGCCGCAAGTCCTGTTTGATCAGCATTAGTAACGGTGCGTGGTTAAACCAGATTACAAAACTGATGAGAAACGCCAGCCAGCTCATATGCAGGATTTTGGTCTTACCCTGCAGCGAAAGTAATTTAAAAGGAGAAATAGCCATGAATACCCTCAAGTGTTGACACACAGCTTAAGCAGGTTGCGTACCAGGCGTGAATCGGTGTCACAGACCGGCTTGGTGGGTATGTTTGAACCATTTAGGTGCATCATGCCCGTCAAAATGCCTTATTTGGGGGCATATCGAGCTGCAGCGGACCATTCATTTCGAGCGCAGGCTTTGAATTAGCCGGCTTTTGTCAGTTGGCATTCAAGTTGCTATTCCTTATGCAAGTCTCCCGCAGAGCTTACCCTGTCATTGTTAACTGGACAAAGGCGTCCTGATTGAATGAGTTACTCATTTCAATTCAGGTCGCCTTTTTTTTGCCTGAAATTCATGACGCGCCATGGGAGAAACGATGAAACATCATGAAAAAGAGGTCGGTATGAACACTAAGCAAACCCTGGTAGTCATAGGTAACGGCATGGTCGGACAGCACTTTTTGACCGAATTGGTTAATAGTCCGGCTTTTCGGAGCTTCCGCATCGTCACCTTTTGCGAAGAACTCCAACCCGCTTACGATAGAGTCCATTTATCCGAATACTTTACCGGCAAAACCGCTAAGGATTTATCCCTGGTCAGCCCGGACTTTTTTCAAGAGCACGGCGTCGAAATTCATTTAGGCGATAGGGCGGCTAGTATCGATCGCCGGCAAAAAAACGTTACCTCGGCCAAGGGCGTGACGGTACGATACGACAAAATCGTACTGGCAACCGGCTCCTATCCTTTCGTGCCGCCGGTACCCGGCCATCAACGCGATCGGTGCCTGGTCTATCGCACCCTCGATGATTTGGAAGCCATTCGGGCGGCTGCGGCCAAATCCAAAATCGGCACCGTGATCGGAGGCGGTCTGCTGGGCTTGGAGGCCGCCAAAGCGTTGACCGATCTGGGGCTGGAAACCCATGTCGTGGAATTCGCGCCGCGCTTGATGGCCGTGCAGTTGGACGACGGAGGCGGTGCAATGCTGAGACACAAAATCGAAAATCTGGGTGTGAAAGTGCATCTAAATAAGAACACCACCATGATTGAGGATGGCGAAAGCTGTTTGCACAAGATGAGTTTTGCCGACGGCGGAGTGCTGGAAACCGACCTGATCCTGTTTTCGGCAGGCATAAGGCCGCGCGACGACATAGCCAGGGCATCGGAGTTGGAAGTTGGTCCGCGCGGCGGCATTGTCATCGACAATCAGTGCCGCACTTCCGATGCCGATATTTACGCGATAGGTGAATGCGCATTGTGGAAAGGGCAAATATTCGGTCTAGTCGCGCCGGGATACGCCATGGCCAGGACCGTAGTCGCAGATTTGTCGGGTATTGATGGCAGCTTTACCGGTTTCGATATGAGCACCAAACTGAAACTGATGGGCGTGGATGTCGCCAGCATCGGCGATGCCCACGCCAGAACCCAGGGTGCTCTGGTATACACCTATCAGAACGGTTCTCAAGAGATCTACAAACGTCTGGTCGTCAGTCAGGACAAAAAGCAATTATTGGGCGCAGTGCTGGTCGGCGAGGCTTCGGGTTACGGCACTTTGTTGCAATATTGTTTAAACGGTATCGAGTTGCCGGAAAATCCCGATGCATTGATCCTGCCGCAACGGTCTGACGCATCGGCCGGTTTGGGGACGGATGCACTGCCCGCTACCGCACAAATTTGTTCCTGCCATGATGTCAGCAAAGGCCGGGTCTGTAGCGCTATCGAAGCCGGTTGCACCAATATGGCTCAGTTAAAATCCGAAACCAAAGCAGCGACCGGCTGCGGCGGTTGCGCGACGTTGTTGAAATCGGAATTGGAC
>JAQTYP010000453.1 GCA_028688235.1 Methylomonas sp. | reverse complement strand
CGCACCTCGGACCGGCAGTGGACGTACCACATCACGGTATCCGCCGTTAAATACCAGTCTGACTCGACGATGCGCCGGCAAATTTCGCGGCTGACGCGGTCTTTATCCGGCTGGGCGTTGCGCGCCGCATAGGCCGATTTTCGCTGGCTTTGTTTAGGAAAAAACATGAAATAAACGGCGTCCTGTCAAGCGAGTCACCGAAGCTCCACGACAGTTATTGTTTCGAGAAGTGAGTTTGTGCATATTCCTTAGCCCTGTTGGCGGCAATAATTCAGGGCGGTTTGCAACAAATCCGGCGCCGCGCTGAGCAAATGCAAGGCATCCTGTTCTTTTCGCAACCAGGTGAATTGGCGCTTGGCCAGCTGTCGGGTTGCCGCGACGGCTTTCTCCACCATCGTGTCGTAATCGTATTCCCCATTCAAATAGGCCCACGCCTGACGATAGCCGACGCAGCGTATGGACGGCAGACTTTCGTTCAGGTCTCCGCGGGCGCGCAGCGCTTGAACCTCATCCAAAAAACCTTGGGTCAGCATCTGTTTAAAGCGCTCGGCGATGTTGTCGTGCAAGGTCTTGCGTTGCTCGGGAGCGACGATCAATTTGATGAAATCGAAAGCCGGTTCTTGCTGTCGGCCTGCTTCGAAAAAGCTGGATAAAGGCCTGCCGCTGATTTCATAAACCTCCAGCGCCCGTTGAACCCGCTGAGGATCGTTGACATGTATGCGCGCGGCCGCTTGCGGATCGACTAAAGCCAAGCGCGCATGCATGGCTTCCTTACCCAGTATGGCCAGTTCCTTGTCCAACCTTAACCTGATTTCGGCGTCGGCCTCCGGCAAGGTCGCCAAACCCTGAGTCAGAGCGCTGAAATAAAGCATGGTGCCGCCAACCAACAGTGGCACTTTGCCGCGACTGACGATGTCTGCCATCGCTTCGAGCGCCATGGTCTTGAATTGGCCGGTCGAAAAGGCCTCGCTGGGATCGAGAATGTCGATCAGATGATGCACAATGCCGCCGCGCTGTTCCAACGTCGGCTTGGCCGTGCCTATATCCATGCCTTTGTAAACCAGGGCCGAATCGACGCTGATAATTTCCGCATTCAAGGCTAGTGCCATCGCCACCGATAACGCGGTCTTGCCGGATGCTGTCGGCCCCATCAACAGAATGGCCTTGGGTTTTTCCGACATCTTCATTTATTGCCCACGCATGAAGAAGCGATCCAAGTCCTGATGGCTCAATGCCACCCAAGTCGGACGACCGTGATTGCATTGACCTATGCGTTCGGTTTTTTCCATGTCGCGCAGCAAGGCATTCATTTCGGCTATGCTCAATTTGCGTTTGGCCCGCACCGAGCTATGGCAGGCCATGGTCGCCAATGTGGCATTGATCCTTTCTTCGGCTTTTCGGCTGCTACCCAGCGTCAATAGTTCGGCCAGCATGTCCCGCACCAGTTCGTCGACATCCGTTTTCGCCAACAAAACCGGCGTACTGCGCAATATGATGGTTTCAGGTCCGGAACGGTTCAATTCGAAACCGAGATTGTGGAAAAACTCATGCTCCTCTTCGGCCAACTCGGCCTCGGCAGATGTGACCTGAATCTTGATAGGCAGCAACAACGGCTG
This sequence comes from Methylomonas sp., assembly GCA_028688235.1. Classification (GTDB taxonomy): domain Bacteria; phylum Pseudomonadota; class Gammaproteobacteria; order Methylococcales; family Methylomonadaceae; genus Methylomonas. The sequence goes on along the minus strand of JAQTYP010000453.1, from coordinate 1,646 downwards.
GGAGACGATGGCCCCGTCGTGAAAATGCCGCTTCAGCCGCTCATAAGTCACCCGTTCATGGGCGGCATGGGCATCGACTAATACGATGCCCTCCTTGGTCTCGGCCAAAATGTAAATATCATGGATATGCGCCAACGCAAACCCCAGGGGCGGCATGGCCTGCAGCTCCGTCTCGGTTTCCAGATCTTTCGGAAAAAGCTTGCGGTAGGCCTGTAGCTGTTCTTCGACGGCGGAGGGTTCTTTCCGTAGCGGCTGCACATACGTGGCTCCTTTGAATGCATGGCTTGCCGTCGGTTTGGTTTGGCCGATATCGTTGGTAACGGCGGGCTGCTCGGCCAGACTCAAGGGTAACGATACCTGTATTGGCGCAGACTGGGTCGTCTCGGCAACCTCGACGATTGGAAGCGTTTCGACGCTGATCGCCGCTGCCGCAGTCTGGCCTGGCCTTTGTTCGGCCAACGAACGATGCAAGGCCTGAAACAAAAAGTCATGCACCATCCGCCCTTCCCTGAAGCGCACTTCCAGCTTGGTCGGATGGGCATTGACGTCCACCAGAGCCGGATCGAGCTCCAGATACAAGACGAACACAGGATGGCGGCCGTGGTACAACACGTCCTGATAAGCCTGTTTGACCGCGTGAGCCACCAACCGGTCCTTGATCAAGCGGCCGTTGAAGTAAAAAAACTGCATGTCCTGCTGGCCGCGGGAGAAAGTCGGCAAGCCGACCCAGCCGTATAAACGCAGGCCGGACGCCGCATAATCTATCCTGACCGCATGGTCTATGAAGGCCGACCCCAGGATGGCCGCGATGCGTTTTTCCTGTTCGGCCTGGGTCCCCGCGGGCTTCAAGTTCAAAATCTCGCGCAGATTGTGCTGCAACGCGAAGCCAACATCGAAGCGAGCCAATGCCAACCGCTGCACCAAGCTTTCGATATGGCCGAACTCGGTTTTTTCGGCCTTCAAAAACTTACGCCTGGCCGGGGTGTTATAAAACAAATCGCGCACGTCGACCGTCGTGCCGGGCGGATGCGGGTCGGGCTTGGGATCGAAATTTTGCTCGGTACCGTCGGCACTGACCTGCCAGGCGCATTCGGCATCGGCGGTGCGGGATATCAGGGTCAAACGCGCCACCGAACTGATACTCGGCAAGGCCTCGCCGCGAAAACCCATGCTGCTGACATGCTCCAGATCGTCCAGCGAACCGATCTTGCTGGTCGCATGCCGCGACAAGGCCAGACCCAAGTCTTCTTTGTAGATGCCGCAGCCGTTGTCGCGTATCCTGATTTGCTTGATTCCCCCCTGTTCGACATCGATATGAATTTGCGTCGCACCGGCATCGAAGCAATTTTCGACCAACTCTTTGACGACAGACGCCGGCCGCTCGACCACCTCGCCGGCAGCGATTTGATTGACAAGCTGAGTGGGTAAGGCATGAATCCGCATGGACTGGGCTCGCGTAAAATCGCGTATTTTAGCGGATTGCCGGGATATGCGGGGAAATCAAAAAGCCAGCGAGGATAGAAAACCGATCCGAGAGACGCCTGTTTTCGCCCCGTCAACTATTGCGCGGAATTTCCAGCACCTGGCCGATTTTGACATTGCCGTCGTCCATGCCGTTGGCCTTACGCAGGTCGCGCATGGAGACT
>JAQTYP010000037.1 GCA_028688235.1 Methylomonas sp. | reverse complement strand
AGCCGGCTTTCAACCCGAATGACCGCAGGGAATTGCGTAGCGACCGCTACCGCAATCGCGCAATAGTCGACAGCTTCGAACCGGGATCGACCGTAAAACCTTTTGTGGTCGCCGCCGCATTAGACGGCAATTACGTCAGTCCCAACGTATTGATAGAAACCCACGGTGTCTATAACGTAGGTCGCAACGTGGTCAAAGACATCCATAACTACGGCACGATGGATTTGACCCTGGTATTACAGAAATCGAGCAACATCGCGGTCACCAAAATCGCGATGAGCATGCCGCCGGACTACTTCTGGGGTGTATACAGTAATTTAGGCTTCGGCACATCGGCCGGCGTCGGTTTCCCGGGGGAAGCCAGCGGCTCGTTACTGGATTACCAAGGTTGGCACGAATTCGACCAGGCGATTTTATCGTTTGGTTACGGCGTGTCGACATCGATATTGCAATTGGCGCGCGCCTACTCGGCATTGGCCGACGACGGCATCGTGCACTCGGTTTCGTTGCTGAAACGGGATGAAGACCCCGACGCCCGCCGGATTTTCAAGCCTGAAACGGCGCGCAAGGTTAGAGACATGTTGGAGCATGTCATCAGCAAGGAAGGCACCGCCTACCAAGCCAGGGTCGAGGGTTACCGCGTCGCCGGCAAGACCGGTACCGTCAAAAAAGCCGCCGCCGGTGGTTATACCCGAGACAAATATTTGTCGGTATTTGTCGGCATGGCACCGGCCAGCAATCCGCGCTTCGTGATTGCCGTCGTCGTCGACGAACCGACTACTGGGCAGTATTACGGCGGCCTGGTGGCCGCCCCGGCGTTTTCCAGAGTCATGGCCGGCATTTTACGGATTTACGGTATAGAGCCTGACGGCCTGGATACCATGCCTTTGTTGTTGACCAGACGATGAATCTGAAACAGTTACTGAGCGGCTTCGTCGATACCGACATCGATACCGACATCGAAATAACCGGGCTTGGCCTGGACAGCCGAAAAATCAAGAGAGGCGATGTATTTATTGCCCTGAACGGTGCACTGCAACACGGCATGCGACATGCCGGACAGGCCGTAGAGAACGGTGCCATAGTCGTCGTTTACGACCCTGAGGGCATAGGCCTTGCAACCCCAAAAACGCTGGGCGTTAAAACCATCGCCGTTGAAAACTTAGGCCAGCGACTGGGCGACATTGCGGCGCGCTTTTATGGCCGCCCTTCGGATGAAATCGGCGTGATAGGCATTACCGGCACCAACGGTAAGACGACTTGCAGCCAATTGCTCGCCCAGGCACTGCCGGCTTGCGGCGTGATAGGCACTCTCGGCTGGGGCGAACTCGGCCACTTGCAAGATACCGGCAATACGACCCCGGATGCGTTGGCCGTACACCAGATACTCAGGGCGCTGATAAATCAAAACAAAACGGTTGTTGCGATGGAAGTATCCTCGCACGGTCTGGAGCAAGGCAGAGTCAATGCGGTGAATTTCATAGGCGCGGTGTTCACGAATCTGAGCCGTGACCATCTGGATTATCACGGCAACATGGAGGCCTATTTGCAGGCCAAACTGGCGTTATTCACCAACCCAGCTCTTCGCTTTGCCGTTGTCAACCTGGACGACGCCAACAGTGAAGCCGTATTGACGACATTGAATGACGACGTCAAATGCTGGGGATTCAGCATCAGCGGGTGGCGAGCCGACGATGTGGAATGCGTCGTCGCCAGTAACGTGCAGTTCAGTAGCGACGGCATAGCGTTCGACGTCAGCTGGGCGCGGCAAACCCTGCGGGCAAGCACGCCGGTGGTGGGTGCTTTTAATCTACAAAACGTCATGACGGTTTTATGCGTGTTATTGGCGATGGATTGGCCTTTAGCCAAGGCCGTTGCCCAGTTGGCAAAATTGAAAGCAGTGGCCGGCCGCATGGAAAAATTCGGCGGCCAAGGCAAACCGTCGGTCATCGTGGATTATGCCCACACGCCGGATGCCTTGGAAAAAGTACTGCTGGCGGCTAGAGGCAACGGCAAATTATGGGTGGTATTCGGCTGTGGCGGCGACCGCGACCGAGGCAAGCGCCCCGAAATGGGCAAGATCGCCGAAACATACGCGGATCGAGTAATCGTCACCGACGACAATCCTCGTAGCGAAGCCTCGGACGCGATCATTAACGATATTTTGGCGGGCTGCTCCAGCAATAAAGTCAGCAAGATTAACGATAGGTATACGGCGATAACGACAGTGATACAACAAGCGGGAGAAGACGATTGCGTGGTAATCGCCGGCAAGGGGCATGAAAATTACCAAGAGACCAACGGCGTCAAAACGCCGTTCAGTGATCAGGCCGTTGCACAGCAGGCATTGGCCGCATGGAGCCTACTGCGATGAGATTAACACTCAGCGATGTAACGACAGCCGTGCAAGGCGAACTTTCGGGGGGCAATCCATGCGCGACCGGCATCAGCATAGACACACGCACGCTAAAAACGGGGGATCTTTATATCGCCATTGCCGGCCAACATTTCGACGGACACGACTTCGTAGCCCAAGCCGAGCAGGCCGGTGCCAGCGCGCTTTTGTTAAGCCGCCCGGCCGCCAGCCAGCTACCGCAAATTCTGGTTAAAGATACCCGTTTGGCGCTTGCCGAATTAGCCGGCTACTGGCGCAAGTGCTTGCCGGTCAAAATTGCCGGCGTCACCGGCAGCAACGGCAAAACCACCGTCAAGGAAATGATTGCGGCGATTTTCAAGACCCAGGGCGAGACTTTATTCACGCAAGGCAACCTGAACAACGACATAGGCGTACCCTTGACCTTGCTGCGATTGACCGAGAACCACCGTTACGCCGTCATCGAAATGGGCGCGAACCATGCTGGTGAAATCGCTTACACCAGTCGCTATGCCCTACCCGACGTCAGCGTCATTACCAATGTCGGCGCGGCTCACATCGAAGGTTTTGGCAGCATAGAGGGCGTTGCCAATACCAAAGCCGAGATCGTCGAAAGCTTGGGACCTACAGGAATTGCAGTTTTGAATCGCGACGATGCGTTTTACGACTTCTGGTTAAGGGAAAAACTCGGCGGCCGAAAACATGTCAGTTTCGGTTTTGCCGATAGCGCCGATGTACGTGCCGAAAACATCATTCCAAGGCTGGATGATAGTGGCGTTTGCACCCGCTTCGATCTGAAAACCCGAACGACAAGCCAAAACATTCGCTTGAATCTGGCCGGCGAGCACAACGTAAAAAACGCCCTGGCCGCGGCGGCTGTGGCCTTGCAGTTCGATATAAGCCTAGCCGCCATCAAGCAGGGTCTGGAAAGTATGCAACCTGTCACCGGCCGCATGCAGGCGATACAGGGTCGACAAGGCAATATCGTCATCGACGACACGTATAATGCCAATCCAGCGTCGTTGAAGGCCGCGCTAGATGCCTTGACGCATTGCGATCGCCCCATCTGGCTGGCATTGGGCGCATTCGGAGAATTAGGTCCGGATAGTCCTGCTATTCACGCCGAAATGGGTCGGATGATCAGGACGATGGGCGTGCAACGTTTGTTCGCAACCGGCGAACTGGCCAAACATACCGCGGAAGGCTTTGGCGAAAACGGCCAGTTTTTCGAGACCCAAGAACAATTAATCGCCGCCTTGAATCAGGTGGCTACCGGCAGGGAAATCATTTTAGTAAAAGGCTCGCGCGCGCAAAAAATGGAAAATGTGGTTGCGGCGCTGGTTGACCATTTCAGAGCGGCATAATGTTACTTTTACTCGCGGATTTTTTAATTCAATTCGACGGCGCCTTCAGGGTTCTGCATTATCTGACCTTCCGGGCGATCTTGGGCGTGCTGACCGCGCTGGCGATTTGCCTTGCCATCGGTCCTGCCATGATAGCGAAATTGACCATCAAGAAGATAGGTCAAAGCGTACGCGACGACGGTCCGCAAAGTCATTTCTCGAAATCGGGCACCCCGACGATGGGTGGGGCGATGATATTGTTTGCGGTAGCCATCAGCACCTTGTTATGTGCCGACCTGACGAACCGCTATGTCTGGGTGGTCCTGCTGGTCACACTTGCGCATGGCGTCATCGGCTTCGTCGACGACTATAAAAAAGTCCTACTGGGTAATAGCGACGGCCTGTCGGCCAGAGCCAAATATTTCTGGCAATCGGTCGTTGCGGCCGGCGCGGCGATTTATCTTTTTAAAACCGCTCAAGTTCCCGCCGAAACTCAATTCATCGTACCGTTTTTCAAGAACGTCACGTTGGACATGAATTGGGGCTACATCATTTTGACCTATTTTGTCATCGTCGGCTCCAGCAATGCAGTCAACCTGACGGACGGCCTCGACGGTCTGGCCATCATGCCGACCGTGATGATAGCGGCAGCCTTGGCCATCTTTGCCTATTTATCGGGCCATGCGAACTTTGCCCAATATCTGCAAATACCGCACATTCCCAAATCGGGGGAACTGGTGGTGTTCTGCGCCGCATTGATAGGCTCAGGCTTGGGTTTTCTGTGGTTTAACGCCTATCCCGCCATGGTGTTCATGGGCGACGTGGGTGCGTTGGCATTGGGTGCCGCGCTGGGCGTCGTTGCGGTTTTGGTCAGACAGGAAATCGTACTGGTGATCATGGGCGGTATCTTCGTCGTGGAAACCATTTCGGTGATCATCCAGGTGGCCTCTTACAAAACCCGTAAAAAACGCGTATTCCTGATGGCCCCGATACACCATCATTACGAGCTGAAAGGCTGGCCGGAACCGCGTATCATCGTGCGTTTCTGGATCATTTCCGTCATCTTGGTCTTGATCGGACTGGCCACGTTGAAGCTGAGATAAGCATGAACATCGAAGCCTTTTTACACGCCGTGAAAGTCCGGTTCAACCTGGATCCTGCCGAGGCGCGCGTTTTGATCGTAGGCCTGGGCGTAACAGGTTATTCAGCCGCCCGATTTTTGCTGAATACCCCGATTAGATTTGCGATTGTCGATAGCCGCAAAAATCCGCCACAAATCGACGGCTTGCGCGAACAAATGCCGGATGTCCCGGTATTCTCGGGCGGTTTCGATCAATCGGCCTTCGATGTCGCCACGCATTTATTGGTCAGCCCCGGTGTTTCACTGAACGAAAAAGCCATACACAAGGCCATGCAGGCCGGCGTGACCGTCATCAGCGACATAGACCTATTCGCCTGCGCCACCGACAAACCGATTATCGCCATCACGGGTTCCAACGGCAAAAGCACTGTCACGACCATGCTGGGCGACATGGGCAATACGGCCGGCTTTAAAACCGCCATAGGCGGCAATCTCGGCACACCTGCCCTGGATTTGCTGCAACAGGATGCCGATCTCTACGTGCTGGAATTGTCCAGCTTTCAGCTGGAAAGAACTACGGCACTCAACGCCAAAGCCGCCACGGTTTTGAATCTGAGTGCTGATCATCTGGATCGCCACGCAGATATGTCCGGCTACGCTCAAGAAAAACAACGTATCTTCCGCGGCGACGGCGCGATGATACTGAATGCGGACGACCCTGTCGTCATGGACATGTTGGTTCCAAGCAGAAGCTCTATCACGTTTTCCGTGCAACATCTTGCCGATTTTTATTTGTCCCGCGGCGAAACCGATAGCTTAATGCAGGGCGACCAAGTCTTGATGAGCGCCGATGAATTGAATCTGGAAGGCGATCACAACATCGCCAACGCCCTGGCCGCGTTGGCTCTTGGTCATGCCGTGGGCATGGATATCAACGCGATGTGCCGGGCCCTTAAAAAATTCAAAGGCCTGCCTCACCGCATGCAAAAAGTCGCCGAAGTACGCGGCGTGCGCTGGGTCAACGATTCCAAAGCCACCAATATCGGCGCCTGTATCGCCGCGTTGCAAGGTTATCGGCGCAAGGTCATCCTGCTGGCGGGTGGTGACGGCAAAGGCGCCGATATGGAGGAACTGGCTCCTGTCGTCAAAAATAAAACCAAGGCTGTCGTTCTGATGGGCAAAGATGCCGATTCGATAGCCCAGGCACTGGCCAACTGCGTTCCGACCTATTTTGCCGACAACATGAAGGAAGCAGTGAAAATTGCGGCCGATTTGGCTACGCCCGGCGACAGCGTCTTGCTGTCGCCTGCCTGCGCCAGCCTCGATCAATATAAGAGTTATGCCGACCGCGGCAATCAGTTTACCCAAGCCGTGCTGGAGCTACACTGATGTCCGTAGCCAATCCAAAGCCCCGCGCGGGCCACCGCTTCCATATCGATCAAGCCTTGTTGATCAGCTGCCTGTGCCTGCTGGGCATCGGTTTCGTGATGGTCGCGTCGTCCTCCATGCATTTGGGGGTCAAAATGGCCGACGACGTGTCCTATTATCCCTTCAAACAGCTAGTGCATATCATATTGGGATTGATGTTCGCCGGGTTCATTCTGGCGATTCCGATGAAAGTCTGGCAACGCATAGGCCAGCCCTTATTCATAGCCGGTCTGGTTTTGTTGCTGGTTGTACTGATTCCGGGCATAGGTATCAAAGTCAACGGCAGTATTCGCTGGTTGTCGATATTGGGTTTGCGGATTCAGGTTTCCGAAGTCATGAAGTTTATCTCGGTGATTTATATGGCAGGCTACATCACCCGCCACAACGAACACGTGCGCCGTTCGCTATTCGGTTTGCTCAGGCCTTTGATGCTGTTTTCGGTGGCCTGCATACTGTTGCTGCTGGAGCCCGATTTCGGCTCCGCAGTCGTCATCCTGATCATCGCGATGGGCATGATGTTTCTGGGCGGCGCTCGTCTGTCGCCCTTCGTCGCGTTGGTAAGCCTCGTTTCGACGGCCGCCGCGGTATTGGCCTACACCTCACCCTATCGCCTGAAGCGTATCACCAGCTTCGTCGATCCATGGGAACACGCCAAGGACAGCGGCTACCAATTGACCCAGGCCTTGATTTCATTCGGGCGGGGAGAAGTGTCCGGTGTCGGTCTTGGTAACGGCTTGCAAAAGTTGTTTTATCTGCCCGAGGCGCATACCGACTTCTTATTTTCCGTGCTCGGCGAGGAACTGGGCCTGATAGGCGTCATGCTGATCATCGTCTTGTTTACGACTCTTGTGATGCGCGGATTCTCGATAGGCGGACAAGCCGAAATGGCCGGCGAAAAATTCTCGGCGCTGGTCGCCTACGGCCTGGCAATCTGGTTCGGCTTCCAGGCCTTCGTCAACATGGGCGTCAATATGGGCATGTTGCCGACTAAGGGTCTGACTCTACCGTTGATGAGTTATGGCGGCGGCAGCATGATAGTCATGTGCGGAGCGATAGCGGTTTTATTCAGAATTCATTACGAGGTGACGGAACTGCACAAAATCAACGTCAAAGGCGGCCACCGATGAGCCGCATAGTCATCATGGCCGGCGGCACCGGCGGACATGTATTTCCGGCATTGGCCGTCGCGCAGGAAATGCGCGAACGCGGCTGGCAGGTCAGCTGGCTGGGCACACGTAAAGGCCTGGAGGGTCGCGTAGTTCCCGCTCACGGCATAGAGATAGACTGGGTTTCGGTCGAAGGCATGCGCGGCAAAGGTTTGTTGGCTAGAATATCGGCCGCAATCAAACTGGCCCAGGCTTGTTTGCAAGCACGCCGTATCTTGCGCCAACGCATGCCCAACGTGGTGCTGGGCATGGGCGGTTTCGTCGCCGGCCCCGGTGGCTTGATGGCCAAATGGCTGGGTATACCGTTAGTCGTGCATGAGCAAAATCGCATCCCCGGCACGACCAATCGTTGGCTGGCAAGACTGGCCGCCAGCAAGGTACTGGAGGCCTTTCCGGGCAGTTTTCCGTCATCCGCCAGCGCGATGTTCACAGGTAATCCTTTGCGTAAAGCCATAGCCAGCTTGAACGGGCGCGCGATTTGGCATGCCCAATCGCCTCGGCCATTAAGAATCCTGATATTGGGAGGCAGCCAGGGAGCCAAGGTATTGAACGACAATGTGCCGGAAGCCCTGGCAGCGTTCAATCGCTTGGAAATCAAACATCAAACCGGCAGCGCGATGCAATCTGATGTCGCCGCACACTACCAAACATTGGGCCTTAAAGCCGAAATTTCGGCCTTTATCGACGACATGGCGGCCGCCTATCAATGGGCCGACCTGATCATTTGCCGAGCTGGCGCAATGACGGTCAGCGAAGTGATGGCTTGCGGATTGCCGGCCATTTTTGTGCCTTTATTGCATGCGATAGACGACCATCAAACGGCTAACGCCCGCTATCTGAGCGACGCCGGCGCGGCTTTGTTATTGCCCCAACCCGACCTGACCCCAAACAATCTGAAAACAGCGATAGAACACGCAATGACCCATTTACCTGCCATGAGCCAAGCCGCATTTGCTATGGCCAAACTCGATGCGACGCTAGCCGTTGCCGACATTTGCGCGGAGTATGACCGATGAACAAACCCAACATCCATCCGGTGCAAGCGCTAGGCAATATCGACAAGATTCACTTCGTCGGCATAGGCGGCACCGGCATGAGCGGCATCGCCGAAGTACTGTGCAATCTCGGTTACCACGTTTCCGGCTCCGATATCAAAGCCTCCCCGGTGACGGACCGCTTGCGCGCCTTGGGCGTCGAAGTTTATTTCGAGCATTCGGCAAACAATGTCGCCGATGTCGATGTCGTGGTCACATCCACCGCAGTCGACCGCAAAAACCCCGAGATCACCAAGGCCTACGAAAACCGGATTCCGGTGATTCCACGCGCGGAAATGCTGGCCGAACTGATGCGATTTCGCTTCGGCATCGCGGTGGCCGGCACCCACGGTAAAACCACGACGACTAGTTTGACCACGATGATGCTGGCAGAGGGCGGATTCGATCCCACTTTCGTCATTGGCGGTCGCCTGAACAGCGCGGGCGCCAATGCCAAACTCGGCCTTGGGAAATATCTGGTTGCCGAAGCCGACGAGAGCGATGCCTCGTTTTTATATCTGCAACCGATGATGGCCATCGTCACCAACATCGATCAGGATCACATGGAGACTTACGACGGCAGCTACGACCGTCTGAAGGATACGTTTATCAAATTCCTGCATCAGTTGCCGTTTTACGGCTTGGCGGTGTTGTGCGCCGACGATCCCGGCGTTTGCGAGATTCTGCCGTGCATTTCCAAGCCGATAAAGACCTATGGCGCCAAGAATTATGCCGATGTCCGCGCCGTCGACATCCAACAAGACGGCCTTCGCACTCACTTTACCGTGCTCAGATGGGGCAATTTACTCCCGCTTAAGGTGACCTTGATTCTACCCGGCTGGCACAACATGCTGAATGCCTTGGCAGCCATCACCGTCGCCACCTCGCTGGGCGTGGACGACGAAGCCATCGTCAAGAGCCTGGCCGAATTCAAGGGCGTCGGCCGCCGTTTCCAAATCAACGGCGATGTGGAAGTGAACGGCGGCAAACTGACCCTGGTCGACGATTACGGCCATCATCCGCGCGAGCTGGCGGCAACCTTGGAAGCCCTGCGGCAAGCCTGGCCTAAGCGGCGAAAAGTGGTTGTGTTCCAACCCCACCGCTACACCCGCACCCGCGATTTATTCGAAGACTTCGTCGAGGTGTTATCCAGCGTCGACGTCTTGATTTTACTGGATGTCTATTCTGCAGGCGAAGCGCCTATTACAGGCGCAGACAGCAAGGCTTTGAGCCGCTCGATTCGGGTACGCGGCCAAGTCGATCCGGTATTCGTGCAAAACCGCGACGATTTGCCGACCATTTTGGCCGGCATCGTCCAAGAAGACGACGTCGTGTTGACGATGGGTGCCGGCAATGTCGGCCAAATCGCCGCAGAGTTGCCCGAGAAACTGCGGGAGCTTTTGTCATGACGGCCGCGACGCCATTCAAGGGTACGCTACTCAACAACGAACCCATGGCCAAATACACCAGTTGGCGCGTCGGCGGTCCAGCTGAACAGATGTATATTCCGGATGACAAGGCCGACCTGATTCGATTCGTCACCGCTCTGCCCAAAAACCAGCCCCAGTATTGGATAGGTCTCGGCAGTAATTTATTGGTACGCGACGGCGGCATACGCGGCATCGTAATCAATACCCGCAATCGGCTGAAGGAAATGCGCTTGATCGATTCCGAACGCGTCTATGTCGAAGCCGGCGTACCGTGCGCCCACGTCGCCCGATTTTGCAGCGATCTGGGTTTGATCGGCGCCGAGTTTCTAGCCGGCATTCCCGGTACGATGGGTGGCGCGCTCAGAATGAACGCCGGCGCTTTCGGCGGCGAAACCTGGACCATCGTCGATAGGGTCGAAATGATCAACGCCGACGGCGAGGTCGTGACGCGCAATCATCACGAATTCGAAATCGCCTATCGCTCTGTCAAGGGACTTTCCAACGAATGGTTTTTATCCGCCGAGTTGCGACTGCAAAAAGGCAATAGCGAAATCAGCCAGCAGCACATTAAAGCCTTGCTGGAGAAGCGTAACGCGACGCAACCGACCAATCGACCGACCTGCGGTTCCGTATTCAAAAATCCGCCCGGCAATTATGCCGCGCGCTTGATCGAGGCTTGCGGCTTGAAAGGCTTTTCCGTCGGTGGCGCCACCGTATCGGAAAAGCACGCCAACTTCATCGAGAATCGAGGCGATGCCACGGCGGTCGATATCGAAACGCTGATCGAACACATACAAGCCCGAGTTCGTGCCGAATTCGGCATCGAGCTACAAACCGAAGTATGCCGGATAGGCAATAAAGCATGAAACCATTAACTGTAAAAAAACCACAAGATTTCGGCAAAGTAGCCGTTTTGATGGGCGGCAGCGCGGCCGAACGCGAGATTTCCTTGCGTAGCGGCAACGCAGTCTATCTAGCTCTATTAAATAGCGGCATAGATGCCGTCGCGATCGACGTAAGCACTAGCCCTATCGACGCCTTGACAGGACTGAAGGTCGATCGCGTGTTCAACGTCATACACGGTCGCGGCGGCGAAGACGGCGTATTGCAGGCCGTATTGGAAGTCATCGGCCTGCCTTATACAGGCTCCGGCGTGATGGCTTCGGCATTGAGTATGGACAAGCTGCGCACCAAGTTATGCTGGCGCGGCATGGGACTTGACACGCCGAAATGGCAAGTCATGCGCGAAGCCTCAGATATCGACGATTGCATTAGCCATTTAGGCTTTCCGGTGATCGTAAAACCGGCCCAGGAAGGCTCCAGCATAGGCATGAGCAAAGCCAATAACCGCGAAGAATTGATGGCGGCGGTGCATCTTGCCAGGCAATACCGCTGCGACGTATACGCCGAACAGTGGATTCACGGCCAAGAATATACCGTTGCAGTACTGGCCGGTGAAGCATTGCCTGCCATCCGACTCGAGACGCCCAATGTTTTCTACGATTTCGATGCAAAATATCAGGCCAATACCACTCGCTACCATTGTCCTTGCGGCTTGAGCGCAGAGCGGGAACGACAACTGCAGACATTGGCCGTCACGGCCTGCCAAGGCTTGAATGTCGAAGGCTGGGCTCGCGTCGATGCCTTTATCGACGACGATGGCTGCATGCAATTGATCGAGGTCAACACCGTCCCCGGCATGACGGATCATAGTTTGGTGCCGATGGCCGCAAAAGCGGCCGGCATAGCTTTCGACGAACTCGTCTGGCGCATCCTGGAAACCAGCTTGGTATAAGGACATGTTCAGATTGAAGTTTTTGGCATTCGGCCTATTGCTGCTGACAAGCGCATGGTATGGCTTAAGCCATTTGCAAAGCAAGGATGCCGTCAGCAAGCCGATACGCTATATAAGGATAGAAGGTGCATTTCAGTACACCGACAAGGAAAAACTCAAGCAGATACTGACACCGGAGATGATGCGGGGTTTTTATCACGCGGACATGGATACGATTCATCATTTGATCGCAAGCTTACCGCTGGTCGAAAAAGTGGATGTAAAAAGAGTGTGGCCGGATGCGGTTCATATTCAGATTAGCGAACAAAAACCCATAGTCCGCTGGGGCAACAAAGCCTTGTTGAACAAGCAAGGCGACGTGTTGATACCGGATAACATAGCCGAATTTAAAAATTTGCCGTTAATTACCGGCCCCGTGGGGCAAGAAAAAAAGTTGCTGGAGATTATGAAAGGCGTATACATCGTACTCATGGACAAATCGATGCAGTTAGCCGAATTCCATGTCAACGACCGCAGGGCCTGGCGCATCAAACTGGCCAGCGGCCTGGAGATGCATTTGGGCAGGAAAGCGCCGCTGGAAAACATGCAGCGCTTCCTGACAACCATGGATATCTTGGGCGAAGATAAGGTGGCCATGATGGCGAGCGTGGATACCCGCTACCCGAACGGCTATGCGGTAACCTGGAAACCGGAAGTGCTTGAGATCGATTGGAAAGCAATCGCAGCAAAAAATAAAACCTGATTTAAACGCTTATTGAGCAAAGAAATGGCCAAAAAAACAGATCGAAATTTACTTGTAGGCTTGGACATAGGCACGTCTAAGGTGGCGGCCATCGTCGGAGAATACCGCGGTGGCGATGAAATAGAAATCATCGGCATCGGCACCGCGCCGTCCAAAGGCCTGAAAAAAGGCATAGTCGTCAACCTGGAATCGACAGTGCACTCGATTCAGCGGGCGATAGAGGAAGCCGAACTGATGGCCGGTTGCCAAATCAAATCAGTGTTCGCCGGCATCGCCGGGAGCCACATCAAAAGCCTGAATTCACATGGCATCGTCGCGATCAAGGAAAAGGAAGTCACTCAGCACGACATCGACAGAGTCATCGATTCGGCCCGCGCCGTGGCGATTCCGGCCGATCAGAAAATCCTGCACATCCTGCCGCAGGAGTTTGTGATCGACCAACAGGAAGGCATCAAGGAGCCGATCGGCATGTCCGGCATACGCCTGGAAGCCAAGGTGCATATGGTCACCAGCAGCGTCAGCGCCGAGCAGAACATCGTCAAATGCATACGCAAATGCGGCCTGGATGTCGACGATATCGTGTTGGAACAACTGGCCTCCTGTTCTGCCGTATTGACCGACGATGAAAAAGATTTGGGCGTTTGCCTGATCGACATCGGCGGCGGCACGACCGACTTGGCGATATATTCCGAAGGCGCGATCAAGCATACGGCAGTGATACCCATAGCCGGCGACCAAGTGACCAACGACATCGCCGTGGCACTGAGAACCCCGACTAAAAACGCCGAGGAAATCAAACGCCAACATGCTTGCGCATTGACGCAGCTGGCCGACCCTCAACAGATGATAAACGTTCCCAGCATCGGTGACCGCGAACCGCGCAAAATCTCCGTACAAAATCTGGCCGAAATCGTAGAGCCGCGCTATGAGGAGTTGATGCTGTTGGTACAAGCGGAATTGCGGCGTAGCGGCTATGAAGATTTGATTGCCGCCGGCATGGTCATTACCGGCGGTAGTTCGCAAGTAAGAGGATTGACGGAACTGGCCGAGGAGACTTTCCATATGCCGGTCCGTATGGGGACACCGCTACATGTGTCCGGAT
>JAQTYP010000036.1 GCA_028688235.1 Methylomonas sp. | reverse complement strand
CCTCATCCCAGTTACGGCAATCAGCTCAATGAAGAAGGCGTTCCCGGCGTACCGGGCGAGGGACGCGCCATTTTGCGTTGGCAAGAAAAAACCACTACCTTGGCGGACGGCACTAGCATTCGCTTGGGTTCACCCAGTGTGGAGTTCGCCGAGCTGGCTTACGGTCGGATGGATGCTACGGTCATGACTTCGCCGCGTGTCGGGCCGCCGGTCTATGGCCTGGGCTTGTTGGAAGCGGTGCCCCTCTCCACTTTACAGAAAATCGCCGCCGAGCAATCGCGATATGGCGTGCGCGGCAGTTTCAACCAGGTATGGGACGAGGCTCAACAAAAATTTGTGCCGGGACGCTTCGGATGGAAAGCCAATAGTCCCAATTTACGCCAACAGATTGCCGAAGCCTTTATCGGCGATTTGGGCGTGACCACGCCGTTGTTCCCGCAAACGCAATGCGCCGAAACCCAGTCGGATTGCCGCAATGCGGCGAAAGCCGAGCATCAGCCGGAATTGTCCGCCGAGCGCCTGGTGGATATCGATTTCTATACGGCGCACTTGGCCCCGCCGCCCCGCCGAAATACCGCTGACCCCGCCGTGCGGCGCGGCGAACAGTGGTTTAGCGAAGCGGGATGCGCAGTTTGCCATATTCCCAAATTGAAGACGGCGCCGCATCCACGTTTCCCGAACAGATTGCCCGCGCAGAACATCGAGCCTTATACCGACCTGTTGTTGCATGACATGGGGTCTGGACTCTCGGATGGTCGTCCGGACTTTTCCGCCAGCGGCAGCCAATGGCGCACGCCGCCTTTATGGGGCATAGGTTTGGTACCCATCGTCAACGGTCATAGCCAATATTTGCATGACGGGCGCGCCAGAAACCTGGAAGAAGCCATTGTCTGGCACGACGGAGAGGCGCTCGCGGCACGCACTCGCTACGGCGAGCTTTCACTGGATCAGCGCCGGGAGTTATTGGCCTTTTTACAGTCCCTATGAGCAATCCCTTTCACCCATTTTAATTTTAAGGATGTCCATGAAGCGTTTAAGCGCCACTCGGCATTTCAGCATCATGCTTGCCGCGGCCTGCGGCACACCGAGCTATGCGGCTGATACAGCCTTACCCAGCATTGAAGTCGTCGGTGACGCCGAGGATAAAGAAACCCGCGAAGATCTCAAACCGGAAAGCATCAAAAACCGCTATCGCGTCCCCTTGAGTAATAGGGCCGGCGTGGAAACCTTTACCGTTAAGGAAATCGAGGCCTTAAAACCTAAGGACGTATTCGACTTGCTGGACAAAGCCACCGGCATGACGGTGACCTATCAAGGCCGTCGAAATCCCTTCTTCGTCAAGGAGCGCGGCGGCGGCAGTTTTACCTATATCATCAACGGCGCCATTTTGCCCACCGTCACGCAGCGTATTCTGCAAAAGATTCCGCTCAAAGCCATCGAAGAACTGCAAGTGGTGCGCGATGCGACGGCCCTGACCTTGGGGCCGCTAGTCAATATCGGCGCGTCGGGCTCCGGCGACGGGCTGAATACCGGCTTCATCATCATCCGCACCCGTCAGCCGAAGAAAGACGAATTCAGTTTGACCGGCGCCGTGGAGCAAGCCGATGGTCAGCCCGTGGCCAACAAGGAGAGTCTGCTGCTGGGAAAACGCTTGTCTTATCAGGGCGTGGAAGGCTATGTGGGAGGATTGGGCAGTCGTCTGGATAAACCCAGTGAACCCGAGTGGTTCGATGGTCAAAATGCCGATGCCGGCATGGTCAGCAGTGGACTCGAATACGGTATCCTGAAGCTGGATTTCATGGCCTACGCCGACACCGGCCGTTTCGAAATGCAAAGGGCAGCAGCCGGTTTGGCTACCGCCGCGACCAACCAGATGAAGTGGTATTACGATCCTATCGATACGGCAGTATTTTCGCTGGATGGCGCGTTGAACTGGGACGAAAACCACTCCAGCCTGTTCTCGCTGTTCCAAACCAGTTTTAATCAAACCGAAAACAGCACCAACTTCCCGCCTTACAGCAATGCCATTAAAGCGGCCGACAACTTTTCGTATTACTGGGAAAAGACTCAGGGCTGGAGTTTCCGGCATCACATGAAATACGACGGTACGATACTGCAACTCGGCGCCCAGCAAACCCGCAGTATGGCGCAAGGCAGTAGCGGTTCCAATGCCAACACCAAATGGGATACCGAGGTGTTGGGTTTCGGCGCCACGCTGGAGCAACGGCTATTCGACGAACGCTTGTCGCTGGATGCAGGCATACGCCGCGATTCCAAGCACGCTACAACTTCGACCGCCGCGCTAAATAACGCCAATAGCAATGTAGACATGCCGGCCGCCACCGCACTGAGTTTCGGCGGCCGTTGGCAAGTCACGCCGACCTATGCCTTGAACGCGCGCTATTTTAACGGCGATCAAGGCACTCAGGGCGATCTGAACATCCAATCCAAAACCGGTACCTTGCATCCGGAGAAACAACAACGCATGGAATTCGGCATAGAGGCCAAATTCATGCCGCAATTCATACCGTCGCTGACCTGGTTCGACGTCAAGATCGACAACCAGAAATCTCAGACCAGTACCACTTACTCCCTGTACGGCAACACTTATTATTACTACACCGAGTCGAATAATCGCCGCGAGGGCTTGGAATTGATGATACGGGGCAGTTTCGGCGAGCACAGCCGCTATAAAGTCGGCTGGACTCATATGACGAGCAATATTTCATCCAATGCTTCGGTAGCCAATACCAATGCCAACGATCTGATCAATTTCAGCGTGGAGCAGGATTGGGGACCTTACATCCTGAATGCCTCGATGAAACACGTAGGAGCCTACGACGGCGGAGGCCCCGGAGCGGGTGGCCCTGGCGGCAGCTTCGCGGCCGACCAACAATGGCACACCATCGGCAATTACACCCGCGTCGACGCTAACGTCAGCCGCGAATTCATACTCGGCCCCTCGGATCTTGGTGGCTTGCAGATCGGCCAGACCACGCTGAAGGCTACGCTCTACGCGCAGAACCTTGGCAATGTGCATTACATGACTATTTACCCGTGGCAAGACCGGGGGCGAATCCTGGGCGCGGAAATCTCCATCAATTATTAAGACCCATCCGTATTAATGCGATGCCGAAAGCTCGTGGTCGGGCGAATCATAGAGTCAGTCTGCGGAGCTAATCGAAATCAAACCTAAGGAAATTAACGATGACAATTTTACGCCTAACCTTGATCTGGCTGTTGCTTGGTTCGAACAACTACCCGGCCTTTGCCAAGGAAAAATTGACGGTATTGACCGCATTTCACGAAGAGGTGGTGTCCCGATTCGAAACCGCCTTCGAGCAACAAAATCCCGACATCGACGTGCAAATACTGTGGCGCATGCCGCACGACGCCTTGCCGTATTTGAGCCAGCCACAACAAGGTGGCGTCGATGTCTATTGGTCGGCCGCGCAACGGAATTTCAATGTATTGAAGCAGCAGGGCGCCTGGCAAAAACTCGGCATAGACCTTGGCGGGCTGGCCGACCGCCTCGGCGCGATGCCCTTGGTCGACCCCGACGGCACTTTTTGCGTCGTCGAGATGGCCGGTTATGGTTTCGCGGTGAATCCGGCTTATCTGCAAAAACACGGCCTGCCGACACCCAAGACTTGGCTGGATTTGGCCGATGCTCGCTACCAAGGCCATCTGGCCCTGCCGGTTCCGTCCAAGGTCGGCTTCGCGCCGATGATGATAGATAGCGTCTTGCAACAATACGGCTGGGAGCAAGGCTGGGAGGTGTTGGCGGGTATCGCCGCCAACGCCCGCTTGGTGGAATCCGGCGCTACCTTCATCACCGACATCGTCGGTTCCGGCGAGCGCGGCATTGGCCCCGCGATCGACTTTTTCACCGCCTCGGCCATCGCCAACGGCGCGCAGTTGCAATTCGTTTATCCCGAGCCGGTCGCCTATTCGCCGGCGCATATCGCCATCACCGCATCCAGCCAACATCCCGATGCGGCCAGAAGATTCGTACACTTCGTGTTGTCGGATTCCGGCCAAAAAATGCTGTTTCATCCGGACATCCGCAAACTGCCGGCATGCCCCGGCGTTTATAAAAATAAGCCCGAAGGCTATTTCGATCCTTTCGCCGCCTCTGCACAGCATCCGGTGGTTTACGACCCCGACGGCGCAATACCGCGCTTGGCCTTGAATAATGCATTATTCGATCGGATGTTTAGCGATCATCCGCAACGCCTGCAGAATCTCTGGAACGGCTTGAGAAAGCAGGAACAACATGTCGATGCCACTAAGGCGGCCCGGCTGGTCAAGTTAAGGCAGTTGTTGACGGCGCCGCCCATAGCCGCGGCCAAGGCTGAAGAGTCGGACTTGCAAAAAATGTTCGCCCGACGCAACGACGACGCCCAGGCCGAAGCGGAAGCCAAAACGCTGGAACAAGTTTGGGCCAAGGACATCGAGCAGCGTTATAGCGACGCCGAAAAGCTGTTGCTGGAGCTGGAAGAATGAGCGCGCGACTGTCCCGCCTATTGTTGGGTTTGAGCTGTTGCCTGGCCGGCCCATCCTTGGCGCAAGCGGAAAGCGGTTTCGAAGTCGCCGATGCCAGTCGGGAAGCCTACTCGCGGATTCATCCAGACCTACCCCAGGCAAAATCAGAGGAAGTGTTTCGCGGACGCGGCCTGTTCCGGCAAAGTTGGGTGATTCCGCCGGCCAAGGACATCGAGATCGCCGGCCTCGGCCCGCTGTACAACCAGATTTCCTGTCTGTCCTGCCATCCCAAAAACGGCCGCGGCCAGCCGCCCGAATCGCCGCAACAAGCCATGCGTTCCATGCTGACACGTTTGAGCCTGCCAGGCGAGGATGAGCATGGTGGACCCTTGCCTCATCCCGTTTACGGCGGCCAGCTCAACGAACAAGGCATACCGGGTGTGCCGGGTGAAGGCCGCGTCAGCGTCGATTATCGCGAAGAAGCAATAAAGTTGGCGGACGGCGAAACGGTAAAGTTAAGGAAGCCTGTCTACACCTTTGTCGATCCGCAATACGGCCCTCTCCCCGCCAACATTCTTTATTCCCCGCGCGTCGGGCCTTCGGTTTTCGGCCTGGGATTGTTGGAGGCCGTCGATGAACAAACCATCCGCCGACTGGCGGAGGACGGCAAACGCCAAGGCTTGCAAGGCCATCCCAATCTGGTCTGGGACGCCGAGCGGCAACGTAAGGTCATAGGCCGCTTCGGCCTGAAGGCCAATGTCGCCACGCTGAAACAACAGATCGCCGGCGCATTCATCGGCGACATGGGCATCACCTCTTCGCTACACGCTGAAGAAAATTGCAGCGTCTCACAAGCCGCCTGCAAACAGGCGCCGTCGGCCCGACAGCCCGAATTGAGCGATGCTCAGCTCGACGCGGTGCTACTTTATCTGCGGCTGTTGCAAGTCCCGGCTCGGCGCAATACTGGCGATGCAATGGTGTTAGAGGGTGAAAAGCTGTTCGCCGAGATCGGCTGCACGGCCTGCCATACGCCGACACTGACCACCGGCGACTTTCCAGAGCTACCGGTACTGTCCAAACAAACCCTACATCCCTACACCGATTTATTGGTGCACGACATGGGGGAGGGATTGGCCGACGGCCGTCCGGACTACCTGGCCGGCGGCAGCGAATGGCGCACGCCGCCGTTGTGGGGTATAGGCCTGGTCGAGCGCATCAACGAACACAGCTATTTTCTACACGACGGCCGCGCCAGCAATCTCACCGAAGCCGTGCTCTGGCACGGCGGCGAAGCCTTGCTCAGCCAAAAAAAGTTTATCGGTTTGCCCAAGATGGAACGGCTGGCGCTGATCCGCTTCCTGGAGTCCTTATGACGCACCGTGAGATTGATTGGCACACGAGCAGTATTCAAGAATTTCCTCGGTATTCGGTCGCCACGCGACCTTCAAACTCAACTTGTGATTTCGGACAATTATGAAAAAGTTGCATCAACAAAAAAATCGATCCACGGCCTTTACATTTCTAATTGCGGCTATACCAAGATTGAGCGCCGCCGGCGATATTACGCTGGATGAGGTAACGATTACTTCGGCACCGGCCACTTCTGCTGTAATGGTCTCCGAGCCGCAGCCAACTCCAAAGAGTAGCGTCGCCCAAGAAGGGATTGAATTGCTTGGCGGCCCAGCTCAGACCAGCGTCTATGCACCGCTGGATCTGGTGCCTTCCGTTAACTACGAGAGCTCCGACCCCTATGGACTGAGTCCGACCCGCAATATCAATATCCGCGGCAAAAGCGATTTTCACGTTACCCGCAATATCGAAGGTTTACCAGTCGCCGGTATCGTCGGAGGAACCGATCTGATCGATCTTGAAAACGTCGGCCGGTTCGACGTGTATCGCGGCGGCATGCCCGCCAATCAAGGGCTTGGTATGTCGAATGCCACCGGCGCGGTCGATCAACAATTGCTTGCGCCTCGGGAAAAGTTTGGCGTGATCGGCAAACAAGCCTTGGGTTCATTTGGCTTTCTCCGTTCGTTTCTCCGCCTCGATACAGGAAAGCTATCCGAAACCGGTACCAGTGCATTCATATCCGGCTCGACGACCGCTACCGACAAGTGGAAAGGCGAGGGCGACATTTCCCGAGAGAATGCCATGTTGGGTTTGAGTCAACAGCTGGGAGATAGGCTCAAAATTGACATCGATTTTGTATATAACCAATTCGCTGGCCATACCTATCGCCCGTTGACTTATAACCAGGTACAAGATCTGCATCATTTCGCAGACTATGACTACAACGCCAATCTGTCCGGCAACAGCGCAGCCGACGCCAACTATTACGATGTCAATCGCAGCGAATACGAGAATTATGCGACATTGGCCAAGATAGACTTCAAATTAGCCGAAGGACAACATTTGATCGTAAAGCCGTATTATTGGGATAGCGACGGTGTCATTTATTCCGCCAACGGCTCCAATGTCCAGATCTGGCATCAAAAGAATGACAATCTCGGCGGAGTGCTGGAGTACCAAGGAAATTTCGGCACCCATACCAATCTGGTCGTAGGTTATTGGGCGCAATCCATGGCGCCGCCACCGCCGCCGACCGACCAGACGCTGAACAGGGTTAATGCCGACGGCAGCCTTAGCTTCAACAGGCGGTCCACACTGGCCAAAATCGATCCATTCCTCGTCAACAGTCCCTACTTTCAACTGACGGAAACCTTCGGCCACACTGTCGTGAGCGGCGGCTTGCGCTATATGGACCTCGGCGTACCTGAAATGCAGTATTACAAGACCGCCGGACTGCCGAATGTACCCTACGATCAGATCTGGGCCTACAATCCAACGCCTGATGCCAACGCCGCCACCAGCGAAAAGAATTATGGCGAGTTTCTACCCAATTTCGGTGTACGCCAGCAATTTAACGCGGAATGGAGCGCCAGTGCCTCCTATGGGCGCCGGTTCGGCCGCCCTGACTGGGGACCTCAAGCAAGCAATTACATCAGCAACGAAGCGGCCTTTGTCGCCAAGGGTATGACGCTTCAGAACCTCGTTGACCGGGTAAAGCCTGAATTGTCCGATCAGCTCGACTTGAGCGTAAGCTACAAAAACGGAGGATTCAACGTCGTATCGACGCTGTTTGGCGCAAAAAATCAAAATCGGCAGGTCATGGTCACCGACTCGTCACTCGGAGGACTATCGTATTACCAGGGAACGGCCAAAACCACCCAATACGGTATCGAATTCGAGGCCGATTACCAGCTCAACGAATCCTTGTCGCTTTTTGGCTCGGCAACGCTGGCGTCGGAAACCTATGACGAAGACACACCAACACTGGCCGGCGGAAGAAGTCTGGCCACCAAAGGCAAACAGATTCCCAATACGGCCAGCACCCTATTCAAAGGGGGGCTCAATTATCGTTGGCACGACCTGACCCTGTCGCCCGTTGTCAAAAACATAGGCCGACGCTATGGCGACTCTGCTGAAACTCAGATCGTCAATGGTTACACCGTCTTCGATTTAAACGCCAGTTACCATATTTGGCACGACATTCGGCTCTCGATGAGTCTGCAAAACGTATTCGATCGTCAGTATGTCTCGCAGATCTCGGCGAACGATTTTAATCTGAATAACGCAACGGCCTATTACGTCGGGGCTCCGAGAACCCTGGCCTTTACATTGAGCGGAAAGTTCTGATGGACGTGATGCCTGAATGAACGCTATCAACCACACCCCCGAAAATCCGGGAATGCATGCGGATGTCGTAGCGCCAACATACTGCAGCCAGCGGCCCTGGTCGATGGCCGCGATGGTGTTTGGCGTATTGGTCATTGCCATTTTTTCGATGAGCTTGGGGCACTACCCCTTGTCATCGGCCACGATACTGGATGTGCTCTGGTCCGCCTTGATCGGCCGGGATTCCGCCCAGGGATCGGCGGCAAATAATGTCGTATTGGCCGTGCGCCTGCCCCGTGTATTGGCGGCCATGTTGGTAGGCGCGAGTCTGTCCTCGGCTGGAGCCGCTTTTCAAACATTGTTCCGAAACCCGCTGGCCTCGCCTGCCATTCTTGGCGTTTCCGCCGGCGCGGGTTTCGGTGCGTTGCTGGCCATGCTTTTGTCCGCCGGCGGATTGATGGTGCAAGGCGCGGCCTTTGCCGGCGGTGTCGTCGCCGTTGGCGCGGCGGTGTTCATCGCCAGCCGACTGGGGCGCGGCTCCGTATTGCTTTTGGTGCTCTCGGGGCTTGTCGTATCGGCGCTGTTTCAGGCACTGACCTCGGCACTAAAATTTATCGCCGACCCTCTCAATATTTTGCCCGCCATGGTTTTCTGGCTACTCGGCGGCCTGGGGCAGGCGTCTTTAGCCGATCTCATTTACGCATCGCCATTTGCGCTGGTAGGAATTGCGGTGCTATTTCTGCTGCGCTGGCCGACACAGGTGCTGGAAGCTGGAGACGACGAGGCGAAAACGATGGGAATCTCGGTGCGTCCATTGCGGCTGATATTGATTGCAGCTGCGACGCTAACAACCGCGGCGGCCATCAGCATCGCCGGCACCGTCGGTTGGGTGGGCTTGCTCGTACCCCACCTTGCCCGTCTATTGGTGGGCCCAACTTACACCCTATTATTACCGACTTCGGCCTTGCTCGGTGCCGGCTATTTGTTGATCGTGGATGACGTCTGCCGTAGTGCATTCTCCACCGAACTTCCGCTGGGCATTGCCACGGCGATACTCGGAGCCCCCACCTTTGTTGTCGTATTGATGCGAGCGAGACGGCAATGGTCATGAAAGTGGAAGGCCTGGTCTACCGACATGAGCAGGCGCTAGCGCCCGTGCTGAATGACATTGATCTGATATTAGGCAAAGGGGAAATGCTTTGCCTGCTCGGCCCAAACGGCACGGGAAAAACCACCTTGCTACGTTGCTTAATTGGGGCGCTACGCATCGAACGCGGCACAATACGCATCGCTGGAAAAACATCGACGACGGCTCGGCAACTAGCGCAACACATGGCCTATGTGCCACAAGCCAGCGGCGAAAGCGCGCTATCGCTATTGGATACGGTGCTAATGGGGCGAACGCCTCACTTTCGGCCACTGGCCATGCCCGGACGGCATGACCACGACATTGCGCTAACGGCATTATCGAGGGTTGGCATCGAGCGCCTTGCTCACCGGGCTTATAATCGGGTCAGTGGCGGCGAACGCCAGTTAACCTTGATTGCCCGGGCATTGGCACAGGAGCCCAGCGTATTTTTGATGGACGAGCCAACCGCCAGTCTCGATCTCGGCAATCAGGTTCGCGTACTCCGCACCATCCGTGATCTTGCCGCCGACGGCCTGTCTATCCTGTTTACCTCTCATCAGCCTGAGCATGCACTGCTGATAGACGCGCGAGTGGCCACGATAGCCGATGGCCGAATCACGAGAACCGGCCCCTCGAGCGAAGTATTAAACGCCGAAACGCTATCCGATCTTTATCGCACGCCTATCGACGTCGTCGCGCTCAATGGCGCGCCGGTCGCCTGTGTCCCCAGAATTTAACAAAAAGCCAGCCGTCATGATTATTTTCCGCCTAGTTCCTATCCTCATCCTAGCCTGGACTTCGCTAGCGCAATCCGCCGCACCGCAACGGGTGCTACTCGACATGGCTGAAACGCCAGTCCATGTCCCGCAACGGGTCGAGCGAGTCGTTACCATAGGCCCAGTGCCGGTGCTGAATAGTTTAATTTTTGCGCTGGGCGAAGGGCGCAGCATTGCTAATGGTTTACCGGAATTCGCGAAGCATCCGCGCTGGGCTTATCAAACGGTATTTGCTCCCCATATTTCGAAACTTCCCACCATGCAAAATCCAGACAATACGCCAGACCTAGAGGCTCTGCTGCTAACCGGTCCAGACGCGGTACTGACGATGGATAGGGCTAGTGCGGAAAGAATGCGTCGCGCCGGTTTGCCGGCGCTGTATCTCGCCTGGACTAAGCCCGAAGAGGTAAAAGCGGCGGTGCATTTGCTTGGACAGCTCTATTCTCGTCCGGACGCCGCCGATCGTTACGTCGAGCGCTTCGATGACACTCTGACCAATGTCGCGACAAAGCTAAGAAACAGCAGCCCGATTCGTCCGCGCGTGCTGTATTTCAATCCAAGCACACTGACCCAGCCACACCTCGTTGTCGAATGGTGGATTAAAGCCGCCGGCGGCGAAAGCGTCACGGATAACGGCCGGAGCATCGAATCGCGCAGCTTCACGATGGAACAACTGTTGGCCTGGAATCCGGATTTTCTGATCGTCGTCAGCCGCGAGGATGCCGAAATTGTGTTGCGAGAGCCGCGCTTTGCGGATCTCGCAGCGGTGCGTAACCGGCGTTTACTGGTTGCGCCGTGCGCCGCCCACACTTGGAGCAATCGCACGGCAGAGCAGCCGCTCACGGTTCTCTGGGCCGCCAAACAATTCCATCCCTCACTGTTTAGCGATGTCGATCTCGCGGCGGAGACGCAACGCTTCTATCGGGACATATTCGGCGTCGACCTGACGTCCTCGCAGATCGAGGAAATACTAGCCGGAGGACCAAGGGTTTCGCCACATCGTTACTGAGGAAGGCATGAAATCTTAACCAAATGGCTTCGATATAACGTACCGCGACTAACACTCACCGTAACTATTCAACGCTAAGTACAACAGTCCCTCTCCAGCGGGAGAGGGAAGGGTGAGGGGAAATTAGAAATAAGGAAAAATGCTTCATTTTATACCCTCATCCTATCCTTCTCCCGGAAGGAGAAGGGACTGTTCATCGCGCCGAATAGTTACCACACACCAATCCGATCAAGAGGATCAGCAATGACAAAAACTTCCAGCACACTCGCGCAAAACCAACAAGCTATTGCCCGGCAAGGCATGGTTTTCGGTCTCTCCGGCTCCGCTGCGGGCTTCGAATCGAGCACTCCGGCGCAATGGCCCTCGCTCGCCAGGCGTGCCGAACGATTGGGATTTCATTCCCTGTGGCTCAACGAAGAACATTTTCAAACGCGACAGAAGCGCCGGGGTGGTCGCCACGTACTATCCCCTTTGGTAGTTGCCGCCGCGATGGCGGCGCGTACGCGTACCATTCGCCTGGGATTCTCGTTGCTGCTATTGCCGCTGCACCAGCCTATCAGGCTCGCCGAAGAACTGGCCAGCCTAGATTGTTTATCAGGCGGCCGAGTGGATTTCGGTGTCTCGCGCGGAGGAAGCGAACGTTATCTTCAGGCATTTGGCGTCAATAATTTAATGGCAAGAGAGCAGTTTCCCGTTGCGTTGCAACAGGTACTGGACTGCTGGGCCAATCATCCTTTGCTGCTGGACTGCGTGGCGATCGATGTGCAGCCCAAGCCGGTTCAACAACCGCACCTTCCAATCTATATTGGTACTTACAGCGAGGATATGGCTCGTTGGGCGGGTACGGCCGGCCACCGCCTGATCATTCACGGCATCCAGTCGGCCGCGCATGCCCGCGATAATTTGCGCTGGTTTGTCGAAGCCGGTGGAGATCCCGCCACGGTGCCGTTCGGTCGCTTCACCTATGTCGCCGAATCGGACGAGGCGGCGGAACGGGAGCTATTACCGGTACTGCCGGAATTACTGGCGAAATTACGGTCGGTCGGTCAATCGCAACGGGCAGAAGGGGTGATCGATATGGCCAATCTCGAACCCAAGCTTTTCATTAAACATATGGTGGTGGCCGGATCGCCCGCCACCTGCCGCGAGCGCATCGCAGAGTTACGAGATAGTCTGGGTATTCGCCATTTCAACTTGTTACCGGCCTTTTTCGGCTGTCTACCGCCGAAGCCGCTGAATCGCTCGCTGACCCTGTTTGCGGAGGAAGTGATGCCGGCATTCAGCAAGGGGTAAAGCAAAACGATCGATAACTCGCTCTATGTAATCGGGGCAACAAAGACGATCAAGCGTTTTGTCATTAAACCTACAAAACCCGACAAACATTTGAAATACGGTACTGCTTAGAACTATCGTGCCAAGGGTTTCTCTTTAAATCCAAAGGCATAAGCACAATATTAAATTAGGCACATACTTTGCTTAATAGGAAATGTTATTGTCGCGTTATATATTTTAGTAAATTACGAGCAGGCTGATATTATCTCGAGCTTTTCCGAATCAGTTCCAAAGGTATCGACGAGACAATGTCGTTACGAACTCCATATTTGTGATTATAGGACATTCATGATGCATAAAACACCTCTTGCCCGCGCTGCCGCTAAGCCTATCCTCACCCTGCTTGCTGCAGGCGGACTATCTATATGCGGCAATACGGCGGTGCAGGCTGCGGCAAAGAAAAGTTACACCATGGCGCCGTTTACGGCTTTCGAGAGTCAGATGTCGGATGCCCTGCTGGGTAGCGACAAGTACGAGAAACCGGTCTGGAATTTGCATGATACGCTGAACTTGCCGAAATGGTTGGCTATGACTGTCGAGCAGCGTACCCGCTACGAAACCCAGGACGGCCAATTCAAGGCCAATGGCAGGGGCGGCGATCAGCAAATCGCGTTGCAAACCGACTTCTGGCTGCAAGCCAGTTTAGGCAAATTCCGCGCCGGCGCCGAATTTCTGGATGCCCGCGCACTTGGCGCCGACAGCGGTTCCGGCGTCAACAACACCCACGCCGACAATGCCGATTTCATCCAGGGTTATGTGGCCTGGGCCGATCAGAATATTTTCTATAGCGGTTACGGCGCCGAAGTGATCGCCGGCCGGCAAACCCTGAATTTCGGCAGCCGCCGTCTGATCGCCAGAAACGCGATGCGCAACACCATCAACAGCTTCACCGGGGTCAGGCTCAGACTGGTCGATTACAATCACTGGCAATTCAACGGCTTCGTGACGATGCCTGTCGTGCGTTATCCGACCGCAGCCGCAGACATTCTCGACGAAACCCACGAGTTCGACGAGGAAGACACCCATACCTGGTTTTCCGGCGGTATTCTGGAAATCAGCGACCTGTTTTGGGGCATCAATAGCGATGTTTACTTGTATCATCTGGACGAAGGCGACAGCCAGCGCAACCAGAC
>JAQTYP010000035.1:12105-13541 GCA_028688235.1 Methylomonas sp. | reverse complement strand
GTAATATATTGATATGTAAAGTTGTTTTTCTTGTGGTCTTGGTGTTGCATTGATATCAATGCTTTAGAAATAACATCTTTTAGGGGGAACTATGAATAAATTGGGTATGGCACTCAGTCTTGGTGTGGTCTTAGTAGCGTCATGGGACATTAATGCGGCGCCTTTATACACCGACGATATTACTACTGGTCATTTTAAGACCGGTTACCAGTACAGTTGGACTCGTTATGATTCAGCCGCAACCGACACGAGTTATATCGATAATTTTCGGATATATGTGAGAGCCGATGCAAACGGTGTTGACTACTATTTTTCGAAAGCTCCGAATTCAGGAGATACGACGACTAATGGTGCATTGACCGATATCGGCATTTACACAAGCGATTTGCTGGATGGCTTTTTGTCCCCAAGTTTTACGCTTAGCGATATTGATGGTAACGGGACGGCCGTGGCCTTTTCGTCTTTCAATGGACAAGCATTGAACCCCAACCTGCCGGGTGCATCAGCGTTTACAGCGGTCGATTCTGACGCTCCAGTAATTGAACCATCTATAAATGTGGTCGGCGAGTGGCTGAATATACATTTTAATTATTTGACTGGGGTTGGACTGAATGACTTCTTGAATGCAGCCATGTTTAATGCCGATCATTACATTCAAGTTCACATTCAAGAAACAGGAACAACTGGCAGGGCTAGCGAGAAATGGAGACTGACTTGGGAGGATGGCGGCTCCACCCAAGGTTGCCCTCCGGGGACTACTGGTATTCCGCCGTTCTGCACTCCAACAGTACCGGAACCCAGTCAACTGGCTTTATTGGGCATAGGCTTGTTGGGGATGGGCGGAGTGCGTAAGTTGCGTAGTCTCGGCGCTAAAGCTGCTTCATAAGTTTTTATCTTCGGACTTATAAAAAAACGCCGGCTTTGCCGGCGTTTTTGTGGAGCTTATTTTTGTCAATTTGTTTTTTCCAGCATCCTTCGCTTCAGGTCGGTCCAAGGATTCAGGCGTTCGGCGTCACCTACCTGCAGTCCGCTGCTTTTGATTTTAGCCAGCCATAAGCCGCTACCGTTGAAGCTATAAACGGGTTCCAAATCGCTGCGCTCTGTCGCCAAACTAATCTTGGGTTCGAGATTGTCCAGTACCAAAGGCACTGAGTGGGGTGTTTCGAAATAGGTCAACACCATGTGGGCCTGATTGAGTTCTATGGCCTTGACGTAGGTGATACGCAGTTTTTGCTCATCGACTCCCAATTCCAGCAAGGTGAAATATTTGGCGATGGAATAATCCTCGCAATCCCCGGCACCTTGGGCCAAGAGTTCCAGAGGCGTCGCCCAATAATCTTCCTTCAGCCATAGCATCATGTCGCTGACGAAACGGATGTTCTGATTGAAGAAGTCGTTGACCAGGCGCAATTTGTCGATTTCGGATGCGGATTTAC
>JAQTYP010000035.1:0-12095 GCA_028688235.1 Methylomonas sp. | reverse complement strand
CAATCGATGAGGCGGCGTTTTGCCTCCAGGCCATGGCGGTTTTCGATCTCGTCCAGCGAGTTCTGATTCAGTTGCAGTCTTATTGTCGGTACAGGCGTCTGATGAAGGCTAGTGGGAATGAGCGTCAATATTATATAAAAAATTCCGACGGTGATTAGGGATAGCAGAATTTTGTTAGCGACTCGCACCCTTGATTCCTATCGTTTTCAGGGCAAGGTAATCCTCATCGGTTTGTACGTTTTCCGCGAGTATGGCGATTTCGAGTAATTGGGCCATCTCCAGCAAGGTATGGACGAAGTCGTGTTGCTTGGGCCAGCGGCTGATGCCGTTACCGATGTCGCGGGCCAGGCGGATAAAATCGGGCTGTAGGCGTTTGACGATGCCGGGCGGCAGCATGGATTGCGGCTCGAAGCGTTTGATCATGGCGCGGCCGCCCAAGCGATGCAGGTGATTAAAAAAACTGACAAAGGCGTCGGCGTCTTTGCTGACCGCGTAAGCGGAAAAACTGAATATCAACTGCCTGGCGCTTGCTCCATCGGTTTTGAACAGCGATTCCAGCCAGTTCAGGAAGTCGGCGTTTTTAATCGTGCGGGTCGAAAGATTCACGGCGATGGCGTGTGTTATGCTGGTTTCGCGTATATGCAGCAAGGCTTGCTTCACCACGCTTTGATCCAGTTCGACGATTTTGGCGTATTTCTCGGCAATCGAGATGAAAGGCGCAATCGGCACCGCTTGGCCTTGTTCGTCGAGTACCTGGGTGCAGGCCTCCTGCAGGATGATCCGGTTATCCTGGAAATTCCGCATCTCGCCGCTATAAGACACGGTGAAGTGTTGCCGTTCTATGCATTCGAATACTAGGGCCTTCCATGTCGAAATGTCCCTGGAAAGCCGGCGATCGGTCTGGATATGATAGCCATTGGCGCCGATGAGGCGGGCTTGTTCGTAGGCTTCCTGCGCCGCCGCCAGAATATTGTCCGGAGTGTCGGTCGGATCGATGGGGCTTGCGCCGATATGGGCAAGGTCTAACTTGTCGAAGCGTTTGCCAAGTTCGAAGATTTCGCCGGTCAGGCCTTTGCACAGGTTTTCGATGTGCTCGTTGTTTTCGGTTTCGTAGATCAGGGCAAAGTCGCCGCCGTAAAAGCGGTAGGCTTTGATCGTCTTTTCTGCTTGGCGTTCGGCTTGCTGCTGTATCGCCGCGGAGAAGCCGCGCAGTAAATCGTCTATTGCATCGCTGCCATGGGCTTTGACCAATTCCGGCAGGCTGTCGACTTTCAGCAACAATAAAAAAGCCGGGCTGTGGTCCATCAGCAGTTGCCTGATGTCGGTCTCGAAAACCGATTTCTTGAATAATCCGGTCAGTTCGTCTCGCAATAGCTTGGCGCCTATGGTTTCGAGTTTGGCGTTCAAACCGTGAATGACGCCTTTGATTTTTTGCGACATGCTGTTCATCGATAATGCGACATTTTTGACTTCGCGGGTCCACGGCAGGGGGGTCATCGTCTCGAAGCGGCCGTCGGCTATGGTTTGCGCGAGTTGGTCGATACGTTTCAGCGAAGCCAGTGTCACCCTGAGCAACAGGACCAGCATCGCCGTCGATATCGCCAGGGTCGCCAGCGAATAGTAAAGCGAGGTTTTGGCCTGTCGATAGAGCGAAGCATAGGCGTAGGCCGGATTCACGGTAACGTAGACCGTGCCGCTGATGGTCCAGCCCGAGCTGATTTCGCTATTGGCCGTGGCGGGCGATATCGGCAACAGCGCGATAAACCAGGCGGGTACGCCCTCGGCTCTTTTGTCGTTGGCAAGGGTGACCACTTCCGAGCCATTGGCGTCGGTCAGGCGTATTTCACCGTAATAGCCCATGTCGAAAATCGCGCTGATCATGGCCTTGATCGTCGGATTTTGTGGATATTTCATGTAAGGACTCAACGATAGGCCGAGCGAAGTGGCTGTGTCCTGGGCATGGCTTTGTGCTTCGGTTTCAAGGTAGGTCTTGCTATTGCCGATACTCAAGGTCAGATTGACCCCAAAGACCAGCAAAAACAGGGCGGAAATTAAAATGAGCAGTTGCTTGTATAAGGACATGACTGGAGTATTTCAATTGCGGATTGTCAGTGTGTTTGCCGATAACTATTGCCACGAAACAGGTTTTTATTTTCGGGGGCGATTTTGCGTCGCGCCCAAGCGGAACCTCACTCACGGTTTCAATCCTGATCGCTCAGGAAGCGCATGATGGTGGTCCGAATCCGTTGCTTATCCTGTTCTCCGGTGATTGCCTGGTCGTTCTGATCGGTGACGTAAAACATGTCTTCCGCTCGGCTGCCTATGGTGGTGATTTTGGCGTCGTGCAATTGAATGTCCAGTTCGGTAAACGCGCGGCCTATGGTCGATAACAGGCCGGCGCGGTCCGTCGTGATAATTTCTATGATCGTATGTTTGCTGGTTGGGTCATCCAGAAAGGTCACGCAGGTATTGATAGGAAAATGCTTGGCTTGGCGTGATTGTTTATGGATGTTTTTCGAGGTTTTGGTTTTTTTGGCTATCAGATTTTGGCGTAGCGAGTTGCAAATATGGACTTCCCGGTGCAAATCGTTGATGGCTTCCCCGGATTGCTCCAGAATCTGAAAGCTGTTCAATACATACTGATCCTCTGTGGTGATGATCCGGGCGTCGAGTATCGTCAGGCCCAAGTGATCCATGGTCGCGGTGCTGATCGAAAAAATTTGGGCTTCGTTGCGGGTGTATACGAAGATTTCCGCACTGCCGCGTTGGGTTTGCGGTCGCAGCAAGACCAGCGGTAATTCTGCTTCGGTGGATGCGGCGATGGCTATGGTATGCCAGGCGATTTCGTCGGCCGAATAGCGCAGAAAGTAATCGTCGCTCAGATGCTGCCAGGATTGTTGAATGACCGTTTGCGACAGTCCGAGTTTTAGCAGCTCGTTGGTGGTTTCCTTGCGGTTTTCCTGGATGCGCTCGGAGCGTTCGACCGGATTATGCAGGCCGCGATGCAATGCCCTGTGGGTCGCGATATAGAGTTCTTTCAGTAGTGCGTCTTTCCATGTATTCCACAGGCTGGGGTTCGTGGCCCGAATGTCGGCGACGGTCAGCAGGTACAGATAGTTCAAATATTCTATGCTGCCGACTTGCAAGGCAAAATGGTGGATAACGTCCGGGTCGCTGATGTCTTTGCGTTGTGCGGTCATCGACATCAATAGATGGTTGCGGACCAGCCAGGTGATGATCTTGCCGTCATGGCCGGACAGTTGATGTTGCCGGCAAAATTCGTGTGCCAACTGTTCGCCGAGTTCGGAATGGTCGCCGCCGCGACCCTTGGCGATGTCGTGGAATAGCGCGGCGATGTAAAGTACATCGGGTTTTGGAATCAATAAAAAGATATTGTTACAGAACGGCAGTTCCCGGCTGTGTTTGTCCAGTGCAAAGCGCCGCAGATTGCGTATGACGAACAGGGTATGTTCGTCCACGGTATAGATGTGAAACAAATCGTACTGCATGCGGGCAACGATGTTGGCGAAATCGGGCAGATAAGCCGCCAATACCCCGTATCGGTTCATGCGCTTCAATTGATGTGTGATGCCGCGAGGCTGCCGCAATATTTCGATGAATAAACGGTTGGCGCCGGGGTCGTGCCGGAAGGCATCGTCGATTAACGGGAGGCTTTTGCGGATCAGGCGTATGGTGCTGGCGCGTATGCCTTTCAATGACGGCGCCTGCTGCAGCAACAGGAAGATTTCCAGCAGCGCCAGAGGACGGTTTTGAAATACGTCTTCGTTGCTGACTTCCAGATAACCTGCGATAGAGGAAAAATGCGCGGTCATCGGTACCGGCGCGAGGGTTTCCTTGTTGCTGATCAGGCGCTCGTTCAGGAGTTGTAGCAGCATTTCGTTCAGGCGTTCGATATCGACAACGGTTCTGAAGAAAAACTGCATGAATTGCTCGACATCGGGTTGTCCTTGGGTGGTGACAAAGCCGAACAAGCAGGCCAGGTCGCGCTGATAATCGAACAAAAGCCGGTCTTCGCTACGGTTGGTCAAGGTGTGCAGGGCGAAGCGCAGGCGCCAGAGTATGTCTCTGGATGCCACCAAGTTGTCGTATTCGGTTTTGGGCAAGAAACCGTATTTGATCAGCTCGCTAAGGGATTGCGCATGGTAATGATGCTTGAAGACCCAACCTATGACTTGAATATCCCGTAGGCCGCCCGGGCCCTCCTTGATGTTGGGTTCGAGGTTGTAAGCGGTTTCGTGGAACTTGCTGTAACGCTGTTCCTGTTCGTCCATCTTGGCTAAAAAAAAACGCTCCGAAGACCATAGTTGGGTATTGTCGATCTGTTGTTTAAGCTGCTCGAACAGGCTCCGATTGCCGATGATCAGGCGCATTTCCAGCAAGCTGGTGAATATGGTCTGGTCCTGGGACGCAAATGCCGTGCACTCGTTGATGAAGCAGGTTCTAAGTCCGGGCTTTAGGCCTATGTCCCATAGAAAATTACTGAAGCCGGATAAGTCATCCTGAATGTTGTCGGCATAGGATTGATCCAGGATGATCAAGATGTCGATGTCGGAATGTGGGAATAGTTCGCTCCTGCCATAGCCGCCGGTGGCTATCAAGGCTTGGGTGGCCGATGCTTCTTTTAAAAAATGTCTCCAGCTAGCCGACAGCAGATTGTCGATGACTTTGGCTTTTTCCCTGAGCAAATCGGCGGCGGAACGATTGGGATCGAAACGCCGGATGAGTCGTTGATTTTCCGCCGATAGAATGTTTTTAACGGCGGCTATCGGATTGGGCTTGGAAAATCCGTCGGCAAAATCGACTTCGGTTAACAGCTGTTCGCTCACCGTTCTTCCTGTCTCAATGTCAATATCTCGTGGCCGCTGTCGGTGACCAGGATGGTGTGTTCCCATTGGGCCGACAGGCTGCGGTCCTTGGTAACGGCCGTCCAGCCGTCGGGCAGAATCTTCATGTGGCGTTTGCCGATGTTGATCATCGGTTCTATCGTAAATATCATGCCGGGCTCGATCACGGAGCCGTCGCCGCGTTTGCCGAAATGCATGACGTGCGGATCTTCATGAAAATTCTGGCCGATGCCGTGGCCGCAAAATTCGCGAACGACAGAATAGCGGTTGCTTTCGGCGTATTTTTGAATGGCGTGTCCGATGTCGCCGAAGTGTGCGCCGGGTTTGACCTGCTCTATTCCTAAAAATAGGCATTGCCGGGCGATTTCGACCAGCCTCCTGGCGTGGGGGCTGGTATCGCCGATGCAAAACATCTTGCTGGTGTCGCCGTGATAACCGTCTTTGATGACGGTGATGTCGACGTTGACGATGTCGCCGTTTTTCAGTTTCTTGTCGCTCGGGATTCCGTGGCAAATCTGATGATTGATGGACGTGCATATCGATTTGGGATAGCCGCGATAGTTCAGCGGAGCGGGAATGGCTTGCTGTTCGTTTACGATGTAATCATGGCAAATCTGGTCGAGTTGTTCGGTGCTGATGCCGGCTACGACATGCGGGGCTATCATTTCCAGTACTTCGGCGGCCAGCTTGCAAGCTACCCGCATTTTTTCGATTTCGTCGGCAGTTTTTATTACGATGCTCATCAGGGAGTCGGTTTTCGTTAGTGGTTATGGCGTGTGAATGATGTTCGTCCGATTTTACCGCAGTCTATCAGACGCCGGGTGTTGTTGTGAAATCGTTAATATGGTATAAAGTCGAATTCACTATGTTTAATACTCACGCCTGTCGGCACGATTGATGGGGTGCTCTTTGTTTTCGAACAAGGGGTCATCAGTCGGGGCAGTGCGGAGGCGTAACCCAACGCCGAATGTTCGGCAAAATCTTAGGAGATATAAATGGCAGCAGTGTCAATGCGTCAAATGTTAGAAGCGGGTGTTCACTTTGGGCATCAAACTCGTTACTGGAATCCTAAAATGGCTTCCTATTTGTTCGGAGCCCGTAACAAAATCCACATCATCGATTTGGAACAAACGCTTCCGTTGTTCAACGACGCGATGAATTATCTGGGTCAAATGACCGCCAACAAAGGTACGATACTGTTTGTAGGCACCAAAAAAGCCGCGCGTAAATCCGTGGCGGAAGAAGCGAAACGCTGTGGCATGCCTTACGTCAATCATCGCTGGTTGGGTGGCATGTTGACCAACTTCAAGACGATCAAAAAATCGATCAACCGTCTGAAAGAGCTGGAAGCGATGAAATCCGACGGTAGTCTGTACCAAAAATTCAGCAAAAAAGAAGCTTTGGGCATGGAGCGCGAACTGGAAAAGCTCGAGCGCAGCCTGGGCGGTATCAAAGACATGCGCGGTATTCCCGATGCGATTTTCGTGCTGGACGTAGGCTACGAGAAAAACGCCATCATGGAAGCCAAAAAACTCGGTATTCCGGTGGTCGGCGTGGTCGATTCCAATAATTCACCTGAAAATATCGATTATGTCATTCCCGGCAACGACGACTCGATTCGCGCCGTAACGCTGTATTGCCAAAGCGCTTCCACCTCGGTGTTGGAGGCCAAGGCATTGCGCATGGATGCCGGCACAAAATCGGATGATTTCGTCGAGGAAGTGGTAGCGGAAGCTTAAGTTTTCGTAGTCCGATCTCTACCGGGTCGGACTTATTCGAGTTCGATGGCATCGAACTCCGTTTTAGTCTTTTAAACGCCTCCTTAGTGAGGCGTTTTTTTAGTTAATGAACTTGAGGAAATGAAGAATGAGTATTAGTGCGGCTATGGTGAAAGAACTGCGTGAACGTACCGGTTCCGGCATGATGGAATGTAAGAAAGCGCTGGTTGAAGCCAATGGCGACATGGAATTGGCCATAGAGAACATGCGCAAAGCGGGTCTGGCCAAAGCCGATAAAAAATCCGGTCGTATTGCCGCCGAAGGCGTGATCGGCGTGAAAGTCTCTGGCGACAGTAAAACCGTGGTGATGGTCGATGTCAACTGTGAAACCGATTTCGTGGCCAAAGGTGACGATTTTTCAGGTTTCGTCAACGATGTCGTCGACGCGCTGTTGGCCGGCAATGTCGAAAACGACGAACAATTGCAATCTTTAGTATTGGCTAGTGGTGCAACCGTCGATGAAACCCGTCGCGCGCTGATTGCAAAAATTGGCGAAAACATTACCGTAAGACGTTTTGTCAAATATACCAGCAGCGAAGGTGGTCAAGCGGCCTATCTGCACGGCAGCAAAATCGGTGTAATCGTCGAATTGGCCAAAGCCGATGCGGAATTGGGCAAGGATGTTGCGATGCATATTGCGGCCAGCAAGCCGTTATGCATTTCTGCCGAGCAAGTTTCGCCCGAAACCATCGAAAAAGAGAAAGAAATTTTCTTGGCTCAGCAAGAAGAAAAAATGAAAGGTAAACCGGCGGATATCGTCGAAAAAATGGTTTCCGGCCGCGTCAACAAATTCCTGGCGGAAGTCACCTTGCAAGGCCAGGCGTTCATCAAAGACGATAGCAAAACCGTAGGCCAGCTGTTGAAGGAAAAGGGCAATGTGGTTTCTCGCTTTGCCCGTTTCGAAGTGGGCGAAGGCATAGAAAAGAAAGAAGAAGACTTTGCGGCCGAAGTGATGGCGCAAGTCAGAGGCTAACGCCCTTGAAAAGCCCGGTTTCGACCGGGTTTTTTCTGTATGGATTAGATTGCGTTAAATCATCGACCTGGGAACTTCGATTATGAGTCAGACTATTTGTAATAGAATTTTACTAAAATTAAGCGGCGAAGCTCTGATGAGCGAGAAGGGTGGAAGTATCGATCCCGATATCGTGCAACGTCTGGCGCAAGAAGTAAAAGACTTGTGCGATGCCGGAATTCAGGTCGGTTTGGTGATCGGTGGCGGCAATATACTGCGCGGATCGGAAAAGGCCTCGGATGGTCTGAATCGGGTGACTAGTGATCAGATGGGTATGCTGGCCACGGTGATTAATGCATTGGCAATGCAGGACGCGCTGGAATATTTGGGGCAGCCGGTAAGGGTCATGACGGCGCTTAAAATCAATCAGGTCTGTGAAGATTATATCCGCCGCCGAGCCGTCCGCCACCTGGAAAAAGGCCGGGTGACGATATTCGCGGCTGGGACCGGTAATCCTTTTTTTACCACGGACACAGCCGCCAGCTTGCGCGCGATAGAGATCGACGCGGAATTGATGATCAAGGCGACCAAGGTCAAGGGCGTTTATTCCGCCGATCCCAACAAAGTCGCCGATGCGGAATTTTATCCGCGTTTGACTTATGACGAAGCGATAGATCAACGGCTTAACGTCATGGATACTACTGCCTTGGTCTTATGCCGGGATAATAACCTGCCGATGCGGGTAATGAACATTTTTGAGCCGGGAGCCGTGATGCGCCTGATGCATGGCGAAGACATCGGTTCTCTAATCGTGAGGAAATAGAATGATCAGTGATATTCAACAAGATGCCGCGGCGCGCATGGCTAAAAGCATAGAAGCGCTGCAAAAAGCCTTCAGCAAGATCAGAACGGGGAGGGCGCATCCCAGCCTGTTGGATCAAATTAGCGTCAGTTACTACGGTTCCGAATCGCCCTTGTCCCAGGTCGCCAACATTTCGGTCGAAGACGCCAGGACCTTGAAAGTCGTGCCCTGGGAAAAAGGCATGGTGCAAGCGATAGAAAAAGCCATCATGTCATCCGGTTTGGGACTCAATCCTGCCACACAGGGTACCGTTATCCGCATCCCCTTGCCGGCGTTGACGGAAGAACGCCGCCGCGATCTGGTCAAGGTCGTGAAGAATGAAGCGGAACAAGGCAGAGTCGCCATCAGAAACGTGCGCCGCGATGCCAATGCTTCCATCAAGGATGCGTTGAAAGAAAAATTGATTTCCGAAGACGACGCCCGGCAAGCGGAAGACAAGATCCAGAAATTGACCGATCAATACATCAAAGAAGTGGAAAAGCATCTTGAAGAAAAAGAAGCCGATCTGCTGTCCATGTAAGGCTATTGAGGTTAACCATGTCAGATCAGCCCGCTAGCAAAGTGGCAGTCGTTGGCGAAAACCCAAGGCATATTGCCATCATCATGGATGGCAACGGCCGTTGGGCACAGAAGCGGATGATGCCGCGCATCATGGGCCACCACGCTGGCGTCAAGGCTGTGAGAAGTATTGTCGAATACTGCGCCAAGGAAAAAATCGAAGTGCTGTCGTTGTTTGCGTTCAGTAGCGAAAATTGGCGGCGCCCCAAGGACGAGGTGAGTTTGCTGATGGAATTGTTTGTCAGCACGTTGCAGACCCAAGTCGACAAATTGGATAAGAACAATATCCGTCTGCGTATCATCGGCGATAAGAGCGCATTCCACGAAAAATTGCAGGATAAAATACGCTCGGCAGAACAGCAGACGGCGCACAATTCCGGCTTGACGTTGGTGGTCGCCGCCAACTATGGCGGTCGCTGGGATATTACCCAGGCCTTGCAAAAAATCGCCGCCGGCGTCAAAAACGGCGATATCGACGAGCAGGCCATTTCGGAACAATTGATCAACGAGCATCTGACGACAGCCGATTTGCCAGAACCCGATTTGTTCATACGCACGGGCGGCGAGGAACGGGTCAGCAACTTTCTCCTTTGGCAATTGGCCTATACCGAGCTGTTCTTCACCGATGTGTTGTGGCCGGACTTCGATCAGAACATGATGCAAAAAGCCATCGATAGCTTCAAAGGCAGGCAAAGGCGTTTTGGCCATACCGGCGAACAGATCATCGATAAGCGTATTCTCTAGGCACTTTTCATAACCATAATAATTAAAAAGCAAACTATGTTAATACAACGCATTTTGACAGCTTCCGTGCTGGCAGCTGTCGTCATCCTGGCGGTCTTCGAATTGCCTGCCATGTTTTTTTCGCTAGTCATCGCGCTAGTCATATTGGGCGGTGCCTGGGAATGGTTGTCGCTGACCGGCGTCGAAAAAATCGGCAAAAAGCTGCTGTTTTTACTGGCCTTGGTCATTCCCATGCTGGGAGTAAATTATTGGACGGTGTTGTTGGAACTGTTGAGCGAGGCAATGGAGTGGCCGGAAGTCAAGGACTATTCCGACGCCTTGGAATGGTTCGTGATTGCGCCGGTAGCATTCTGGTTGTTGGCCATGATCCTGATTAGGCAGGCGCCGCCGCAATTGCTGAAAATGGATTTCAAACCGTCCTTTCAGGCTTTCGTCGGTTGGTTGGTGTTACTGTCGGCCTGGATGTTCATGACCAAGTTGAGAGCCTATTACGGTTCGGGCATGGTGTTGTATTTGCTGATTTTGATCTGGGCGGCCGACATCAGCGCTTATTTTGTCGGTAAAAAATGGGGTAAAGATAAACTGGCACCCGAAATCAGTCCGGGAAAAACCCTACAAGGCATGTATGGAGCCTTGGGGTCGGCGTTTGTTTGCGGAATCGGATTCTTGATTTACGGTAAACTGACGGTCGAGGATGCAGGGGCGGCACCGGATGAGGCCCTGCGTTTTCTCGATGAATTGGTTTTCACCGATATGTTGGTGTTGTCGGTCTTTACCGTGTTGGTATCCATCTATGGCGATTTGCTGTTTAGTTTGGTCAAGCGGCGTAAAGGCGCGAAAGACAGCGGCAATTTGTTGCCCGGACACGGAGGCATATTGGACAGGATAGACAGCCTTATTGCTGCCACCCCGTTTTTTTACGCGGGCATTTTATTGATCGGGCGGATTTTTTACTCATGAAAGGTATCTGCATACTTGGCGCCACGGGTTCGATCGGCGTCAGCACGTTGGATGTCGTCGCTCGGCATCCGGACCAGTACCGCGTAGTCGCATTGACGGCTAATGGTAACGTCGACGCCTTATATGAACAGTGCTTGGCCCATCATCCGGAATATGCGGTGGTGGTCATGGAGAGCAAAGCCGAAGAATTCAAACAACGTATAGCGGCATCGCCGGTGGCCGACATCAAGGTCTTGGTCGGCAGCGAAGCGTTACAGCAGGTGGCAACACTGGATAATGTCGACGCGGTGATGGCGGCTATTGTCGGGGCGGCCGGCTTGCTGCCAACACTGGCGGCGGCCAAGGTCGGCAAGACTGTGCTGCTTGCCAATAAGGAAGCGCTGGTCATGTCCGGACAGATTTTCATGAAAGCAGTTGCCGATTCCGGTGCCGTGCTGTTGCCTATCGATAGCGAACACAATGCGATCTTTCAGTGCATGCCGGCCGGTTATACTCCCGGACACACTGCCAAACAGGCTAGACGGATTTTATTGACCGCTTCCGGCGGCCCGTTTCGGAAAACGCCAATCGAAACCTTGGCAGACGTCACGCCGGAGCAAGCCGTTGCCCATCCGAAATGGGATATGGGTAGAAAAATTTCGGTCGATTCGGCGACGATGATGAACAAAGGCCTGGAGTTGATAGAGGCCTGTTTGTTGTTCAATATGGACCCCGACCAGATTCAAGTGGTGATCCATCCGCAAAGCATCATTCATTCCATGGTCGACTATGTCGACGGATCGGTACTAGCACAAATGGGTAATCCCGACATGCGCACGCCTATTGCCCATGCAATGGCCTGGCCCGAACGCTTCGATTCCGGCGTGGCACCGCTGGATATTTTCGACGTGGGGCATATGGATTTCGAAAAGCCCGATTTGCAGCGCTTTCCCTGTCTGCGCCTGGCTTATGAGGCCATCAAAACCGGCGGCATCATGCCTACGGTATTGAACGCGGCCAATGAAATCGCCGTCGAAGCGTTTTTGAATGAAGAAGTTAAATTTACCGATATCGCCGTCATCATAGAGCGCAGCATGGCTCAATTCGAACCGGACAATGCCGATAGCCTGGAACTGGTTTTACAGGCGGATCGTCAAGCACGTGAAGCGGCCAAGACCGTAATCAATGCCTTATTAGTCTGATGGAAACCCTGCATACGCTGTTTTATTTTTCCGTGGCGATCGCGGTACTGGTTGCATTTCACGAGTTGGGCCACTTTTGGGTGGCGCGTAAAACAGGGGTCAAGGTTATCCGGTTTTCCATCGGTTTCGGTAAAAAACTGTGGGCTTATCAAAAGTCGCCCGAGCAGACGGAATTCGTCATTGCCGCTATACCCC
>JAQTYP010000452.1 GCA_028688235.1 Methylomonas sp. | reverse complement strand
ATAGCATAGAAAACAGGTTGCGGGCGCAGATCGTAGGTTTGCAAT
Organism: Methylomonas sp.; assembly: GCA_028688235.1. Taxonomy (GTDB): domain Bacteria; phylum Pseudomonadota; class Gammaproteobacteria; order Methylococcales; family Methylomonadaceae; genus Methylomonas. The sequence goes on along the minus strand of JAQTYP010000452.1, from coordinate 3,244 downwards.
TGGGCATCGTGCAGGAAGGCATCAAGCGAACTCCGCTGCTGTTACGCGGTAACAGCAATGCGGCCGATTTCGACAATTTGCAGATTACTTTACCCAGCGGCGGCCATGTGCCGATTACCGCCGTGGCAAAGATTCGACAAGTCGAAGGCGTCGTATCCATCGGCCGCGAGAAAGGCCAGCGTTTCGTCGTGATTCGCAGTAATGTCGAAGGTCGCGACCTTGTGGGCTTCGTCGAAGAAGCAAGGCGATTGGTCGCCGAGAAAGTCGAGTTGCCGGCAGGCTACCGTGTCGAATTCGGCGGCCAGTTCGAAAATCAACAACGGGCAGCGGCGCGCTTGTCGCTGGTAATTCCGGTGTCCTTGGGTTTGATTTTCTTGCTGTTGTTTTCCACCTTCGGTTCGATCAGGCAGGCGGTGTTGGTGTTGTCGAATATTCCGTTGGCGATGATAGGCGGCGTGTTTGCGCTGTGGCTGTCCGGCGAGTACTTGTCGGTGCCGGCATCGGTCGGCTTCATCGCCTTGCTGGGTATCGCGGTACTGAACGGCGTGGTGATGGTCAGTTATTTCAATCAGCTCTATGCCTCCGGAATGGAATTATCCAAGGTGGTTGTCGTCGGGTCGGCCAGACGCTTACGTCCGGTACTGATGACCGCCAGCATCGCCGCCTTCGGTTTGATCCCGTTATTGTTCGCATCGGGGCCCGGTTCGGAAATCCAACGGCCGTTGGCAATCGTTGTGACGGGCGGCTTGGTTTCATCGACCTTTTTGACGCTGATTTTATTACCGATTTTGTATCAATTATTCGGCAGGAGCCGCGAGGATGTAGCATGACATACGACACATTTCTGGTCACTATCAATGTATCGCCTACACTCGAAGAGGCCATGGTCGATTGTTTGTTGACCTTCGAAACTGCGCAGGGTTTCTCCAGTTTCCCTGTCAATGCGCACGATCATCGTAATCAAGGCTTATCGGTGGCGGAGCAAGTGACGGGCAGGCAACGCAAGATGCGTTTTCAGATGTATATCGATAAAGACCATCTGCCGGCGCTACTGACTAAGATTAAATCCGAATTTACCGGTACAGGCCTGCATTACTGGGTAGTGCCGGTACTTGAACACGGAGAAATTTAACCTATTTTTGATGACTTGATGCAAAATACGAATATCTCGATTAGATCGTAGTGCATTGGTAATGCGTTGCGGCAAACTTACTTATTTTGAGAATGTCACGATGAATATTTTTTTACGAAGGATACCCGCCAATACCAAGCACATCGAAATATCGGAATTCGTCAGCCCGGTGCTTAATAACGGTTTTTTCAAAAAACCCAGCCGGATTTTGAATATCGAGATTTTGGCCTTGCGGGATGTAAGGCTGGATTCGATCGAATATCACGGCTTAGTCACGCTGGATTCCGAGTGGGCAGTTAAAAAAGCGGTCGAAGGGCTTAAAAACCGCCGATTAAACGGCCGTTATGTATTGGTCAGGCCTTATCATCATAGGAGCTGGAATAATGATCCCAGGCAAAGGACGAGCAATCCGGACGAAAACGCCGGTTTTATGGAGAAACGACGCGGCGACCGCCGACGTGGCAAATTTCTGGAAGTCATCAAAAATGTGACCGATCATTTCAATACAGAAGACGAGTTTTATAAAACCGTCAATCACCAGCAAATCCAGGTTACCTTCATCGTGCCCGCCACGATAGAAATGAAGGTCGCCGAATGTCTGGTCAAATTCGAACTGGAAAAGTCCGCAGCCATGGCTGATTCCGGCGAAACCGAGGATTTTCGCATCACCCGCTTTTTGACCGAGATGGAAGGCCCGGAGAAGAAAACCAGGCGTTTTCAGATATTTACAACCCGCCCGGTTCAGGCCGCCTTATTGGAGCATATTACAAAGGAATTCTCCGGCGGCGATATTCATTATTGGATCACTCCCGTCACTGAATTCGGTGTTATTTGATTTTCAACTCGATATAAAGAGGCGCCATGATCATTTTCATCAGAAAAATACCGGCCAATACCAAATTGAGTGAGATTATCAATTTCGTCGAACCTGCGGTGAAGGGCGGATTATTTAGACGTAGCGGCTCCATCAGTGACGCCAAAATACTGGCGTTAAGGGATGTACGGCTAAGAACGATGGAATTTCATGGCCTCGTAACGATAGAGCCGGAAAGCGTCGCCTTTCGTGTCATCAGAAAGCTGAAAGGAAAACGTTTTAAAGGGAAATTTGTGATTATCAGGCAATATTTTCAGCGCGACTGGCATAACGATCCGCGCCAGCATAGTGAGGGAAAAATAGCGCTTCACATCATTGAGCGCCGCAAAGCCGATAGGCGTCGCGGAAAGGATCTGGAAATCATGCAAGACATCTCGGACCAATTCAGCAGTGCCGGCGATTTTGTCCGCAGAGGCCTTTGAGCCCCCTCACCTTTCACAAGCGGTAACATTCTCGTAGAAGCATCGCAAGTCGCGAATCGAAGCAAACCGGCCGGTGCCACCTGCATAGACAGCGAGACGGCCGGTTGGCGAGAATTTATCTCTGCAGCAATTCGAATTTACCTGGCTTGCCGTTCCATTCTTCTGCGTCCGGCATGGCGTCTTTTACTTCGGTAATGCTTGGCCAGACTTTGGCCAGCTCCGCATTCAGCGCTATAAACTGTTCTTGACCTTCCGGTAATTCATCCTCCGCAAAAATTGCATTGGCAGGGCATTCCGGTTCGCACAGCGTACAATCGATACATTCGTCCGGATCGATGACCAAGAAATTGGGGCCTTCATGAAAGCAATCGACTGGACAAACGTCGACACAGTCGGTGAATTTGCATTTGATACAGTTTTCGGTGATTACAAAAGCCATAATGTTCTTCCAGGGTTAGGTGATGGAACAAGCTTCCCGGCATGGCGGAAGCTTTATGGTTGAAAATGAAAACTGCCGCAACGGCGGCAGATAGTTAATTCTCATAAAACGCCGACAACGGTAACCGGAGACGTGAATGGCACCTCCGGTTACCTGCAGGGTATTACTTATCTTTTTGACGTTCTTTCACTTCTTTAATCACTTCTTCCGCTACGTTGCGAGGGCAGGCGATGTAGTGAGAAAATTCCATGGAGAACTGGCCGCGACCCGAGGTCATCGTACGCAAGTCGCCGATGTAGCCGAACATATCACTCAGCGGAACGTCCGCTTTGATACGTACGCCGGTGACGCCTGGATCTTGCGATTTGATCATGCCG
>JAQTYP010000451.1 GCA_028688235.1 Methylomonas sp. | reverse complement strand
CTTTACACAGCTGGCGCAGCAATTAGGATGTACGCCGGTCATTCTGGAACAGGTTCTCTCTAAGCTCAAAGGATTTGATCCGACCGGTGTTTTCGCTGCCGATCTGGCGGAATGTCTGGCTTTGCAACTGGACGAGCAGGGCTTTCTTGATGGGAAAATGCGCATTTTGCTCGAACATCTACCGCTTTTGGCGCAGCATGATTTGAAAAAACTGGTGCGGTTGTGTGAAGTGGAAGATGACGAACTGGCACATATGGTTGCAATGGTGCGCGGGCTTAATCCGCGTCCGGCGGCGGCGTTCGAGCATGTTGTTGCGCAGACCGCCATTCCCGATGTTTTAATGAAAACTTTGCCCAAGACGGTCGGTGGCGGCTGGCGCGTCGAGCTGAACAGCGATACGTTGCCGCGCGTTCTGGTCAATCGCGACTATTATACGCAGGTTTCGGCGCATACCAAGGGCAAGGAAGATAAGGAATATCTATCGGCGCAATTGGCTAATGCCAGTTGGCTGGTCAAGGCTTTGGACCAGCGCGCGCAAAGTATCCTCAAAGTTGCTGCGGAAATTGTCGAGCAGCAGAACGGATTTTTCTTGTACGGAATCGAGTTTCTGAAGCCTTTGACCTTGCGTGAGGTGGCTGAAGCGGTCGATCTTCACGAGAGTACTGTCAGCCGCGTGACCACGGGGAAATTTATCGGCACGCCACGCGGACTTTTGGAACTTAAATTCTTTTTTACGTCCTCGATTGAAGGGGCGGACGGGCAGGCTATTTCCTCCGAAAGCGTTAAAGCGCGGATCAGGGCTTTGACTGACCAGGAAGATCCAAAAAAGATCCTTTCCGATGACGATCTTGCGGCCCTGTTGAATAAAGAAGGGATGGCGGTGGCACGTCGCACGGTCGCTAAATATCGAGAAGCTTTGGGCATTCCATCGTCCGTATTACGGCGCCGCATGAAAAAATGTTGACATAAGATTTTATAAGGTGCTAGATCGCATCGTAATTCATTTTGGACAGAGAGGAATATAGGTTATGGGTCTTGCGTACGAACATTTTCCAGAGAAAGCTTGTGAAAATACGCTGGCTACTGCCGCTTTGGCTGGTTTGGTCGTATACGGAGCTGTACGTGCGGGTATTGGGCTGAGTGCACTCTTCTTTGCCGGTGCAGTGGGAATTTCTAGTCTGGCTGTGAAAAAAGTAGGTCAGGCTACGGGCTTTATTGCGGAAGCAAAACCGTAAAGACCGAGCCTTCGCCAAGGGCGCTTTTGACCATCAGGCGTCCTTTGTGCAGGTCGATAATGTTTTTTACCAGCGTTAAACCAAGGCCGGCTCCCCCGCGCATATCGCCTTCGCTATCGTTGCGCTTGGCGGTTGTTTTTTCAAACGGCTTGAAAATCCGTTCCTGATCTTCTTGCGAAATCCCCTGTCCGGTATCCATCACGGAAAGTGCTAGTTCGCTGCCAATCTTGTCTGCCGACAGGGTAATGCGTCCGCCGGCCGGCGTGTAGGCAATCGCGTTGCGGATCAGGTAAATCAAAACCTGTTTCAGGCGGCGCTCGTCGGCGTTGATTTCACCTATTTTGTCATTGCAGGACAGTGTCACCTCGATTTGCTGGCCGCGCGCCCACTCTCCGGTCAGGTCGAATACGTCTTGCAGCATTTTGCAAATATCGAACGGTTCATAGTGCAGGGTCATATAACCGGCTTCGAGGCTCGAGAGATCGAGAATATCGTTGATGAGGTTGAGCAGGCGTTCGGAGGCTTCAGATAGGCCTTTGGTATATTCTTTCTGGCGCGTGTTGAGCGGGCCAAAATATTCCTTGTCGAGAATTTCGTTGAAGCCGATGATCGCGTTGAGCGGTGTGCGCAGCTGATAGGAGACGTTGGCAATAAAATCAAGTTTCAGGCGCTCGGCACCTTCAAGTGCAGCATTTTTATCGCGCAGGGCTTTTTCGACTTGGGCAGTGTCGGTGACATCGTGGAAGGTCACCATACGTCCGCCGTCAGGCAGCGAGATCGACGAATAATAAAGGATGCGGCCGTCGCTGCGGTGGATTTCGCCTTCGCGGTCGGCGCGGTTAAAGAATTCCTCGATCATCTCTTCGCGGGTCTTGTTCCAGTCGTCCGCAACATAGAATTTACGGCAACGGTCGAGAATCTGTGAAATATGGAGCCCGCCGTCGAGATCTTCGGGGTTGAGGTTCCACATGCGCGCATAGGCCGGATTCCACAAACGTAAACGACCATGCTCTCCATAAACGGCGACGCCCTCGGCGAGATTATCCAGCGTTTCGCGCTGGATCGCCATCAGGGTGTTATAGGACGATTCCAGTTCGAGATTGCTGGTGACATCCTCGAAATTCATCAACAGACCACCCAAAGGGTGCGGCATGAACAGCGAGCGAATCACCGATCCGTCCGGCAGGTAGAGCATGTCTTCATGCGCACCGGTTGCGGTAAACATATCGAGCCAGCTTTGCTTGAAACGTTTGAAATCGGCTTGCTCCGGCAGGCGGCGGATTTCGCGCAAGCGCTCCATGATCTCGCCGAGTTTCGGTTTGGTGTCGAGCCAGCCGTTTTCCAGTTGCCAAAGCCGTACAAAAGCCGAGTTGTAGAATTCGAGTTTCTGGTCGGTATCGAAAATCGCGATCGCTGAATGGAGATGCTCCATCAATTCACGGTTGGCGGCGAGGTTTCGTTCGGAACGGCGCTCAAGGTCTTCTTCACGGGTTGTGTCGCGCGCCTGACCTATCACCAGATCAAGATGGGTCAGCGGGATCAGATCGACCTGCATCATATGACGATTGCCGCCGGAAACCAGATATTTCGGTTCACTCTGTGGTACGGCAGTGGTGAGTGCGATATCAACCAGCTTGCGGATCGCGTGGCCAGAAGCGCCTTTCTTTTTGGGAATGGTGAAGGGAAGCTCCATTTTGCCGTCAAGCGTCTCTTCGACGCTCTTGCCGAGCAGTTTGGCATAAGCTTCGTTGCACCATGCCAGATCGCCGTTTGCCGTGTGCATCCATAAAGGCGTAGTCATGGTGCCTAGCAGTGTATGGAATTTCCGGATTTCATGTTCGAGATGCTGTTTGGTCGCGCGATTTTTTTCCAGCTCTTCTTCGATGGTGGTGATGTCCTCGGCCCAGATAATGTCATATTGGTCCGAGCCGTTCAGGGCATGGCCGGAGCTGCCGGTAAAGCGGATGATTTTCCTGTCTTTTTGGGTCTGGACTTTGATGACGAATTTTTGCCCGTTTTCTTTCAGGCGGATCATGCAAGTTTCAAGGGCTGCGGAATCGCCC
>JAQTYP010000034.1 GCA_028688235.1 Methylomonas sp. | reverse complement strand
CATACTTCGATAGCACTGGATAACGGCATAGCCCTGATTCACGCCAACCAACTGGAAGCCTTGCGGGATGTTCTGGAATATTGGTTGGGACGACATCCTTTGGCGCCATTGGAAAACGAAGTCCTTCTGGTGCAGAGTAACGGCATGGGCCAGTGGTTGAAACAGAATCTGGCACGAAACGATGCACTCGGTATCGCCGCCGCCCTGCAAATTCAACTACCCTCGCTGTTCATTTGGGGGATTTACCGTGCCGTGTTGGGACAGCAGATCCCTAAGGAACAACCGCTGGCCAAAGCGCCTCTGACATGGCGTCTCTATCGTTTGTTGCCGATACTGACCGAACAGACGGGATTCGAAACGCTAAAACACTTTTTGCAGCACGACCCGAATCATCGTAAGCGCCATCAATTGGCTGAACAGCTTGCCGACCTGTTCGACCAATATCAAGTCTACCGTTCCGACTGGATCGGCGACTGGGCCGAAGCCAAGGATTTCTTACGCGACGCTCATGGCAATCCCCAAAAGATACCCGCGAACCAACAGTGGCAACCTCTATTATGGCAAGCGGCACTTAAAGATTTGGGGGCGGACTTAATGCCATTCGCCAGCCGCGCCTCGGTACACAGCCAATTTATGGCGCGGATCGGCGAACTGACTCGGCGTCCCGCCGGAATTCCCAGGCGTATCGTGATTTTCGGCTTGTCTTCGTTGCCTCAACAGTCATTGGAAGTGTTGGCCAAGTTGGGCAAATTCTGTCAAATCGTGCTGTTCGTACATAACCCCTGCCGGCATTATTGGGCCGACATCATCGAAGACAAGGAATTGTTTAAAGCCGAGCGTCGCCGGCAAGCGTACAAGGCCGGCATGTTCGCCGGTTTATCCCCCGACGCATTGCATTTGCACGCCAACCCGCTACTGGCGGCTTGGGGCAAACAAGGACGCGATTACATCCGCCTACTGGACCACTTCGATGAAACCCAAGCCTATGCCGGTTGGCAATGGCCGGATCACAAAATCGATTTGTTCAACGACTACGGTGACGACGCCAACAGAAGCTTGCTGCAACGCATACAGCAGTCCATTCTGGATCTGCAACCGATTCCTGAACAGCCGGAACAACTGGATGCCGGCGACGATAGCCTGTCCTTCCATATCGCCCACAGCCCGCAACGCGAAGTCGAAATTCTGCACGATCAACTGCTGGCCCGCTTCAATGCCGCCGCCCAAACCGGCGAGCCCTTGCATCCGCGCGACATTATCGTCATGGTGCCGGACATCAATCTATACGCCCCGCACATTCGCGCGGTATTCGGTCAGATCAGGGCGGAGGATGCCCGATTTATTCCCTTCAGTCTGGCAGACCAAAACCAACGCGGCGAGAATCCGATTTTGGTTGCCGTGGAAGCGCTATTGAATCTACCCGATTCCCGTTTCAGTGTCAGCGAAGTCCTGGGACTGTTGGACGTGCCGGCCTTCAGACGGCGCTTCGACATCGCCGAAAGCGCGATTCCCAAAATTCGACTATGGCTGCAGCAAGCCGGCATTCGTTGGGGCTTGGATGCCGAACAGCGCAATCGCAACGTCACGATGCCGGCCGACTTGGGCGCCAATACCTGGCGGTTTGGTTTACGCCGAATGTTATTGGGTTATGCCGTCGGTGACGGTCCAGCTTTCAACGAGATCGAGCCCTACGAGGAAATCGGCGGCCTGGACGCGCAATGGCTGGGTCATTTGTGCCATGTCTTAGAAACATTGGAAACCTACGCAAAACGGCTCGACCAGGAATGGAATGCCGACACCTGGCTGCAAACGCTGACAACCTTGCTGGAAGATTTTTTCGCCGCCGACGACGAGTGCGATCAAAAAACGCTGGATCAACTGCAGCGGGCATTGACGGGCTGGCACCATGCCTGCATCCAGGGCGGCTTCGAACAGTCGGACCCATTGCCGATAAACGTCGTGCGGGAAGCTTGGTTGTCGGCCATAGACGAGCCCAATCTGCAGCAACGCTTCCTGAGCGGCCGCGTCAATTTTTGCACACTGATGCCGATGCGAGCCATCCCGTTTCGCCTGATTTGCCTGTTGGGCATGAACGATGGCGATTATCCGCGCAGCCAGACACCGCACAGTTTCGATTTAATGAATCAGCGCGGTCAATATCGGCCCGGCGACCGCTCCAGGCGACAAGACGACCGATACCTGTTTCTGGAGGCTCTGCTGTCGGCGCGTCGGCAACTCTACATCAGCTGGGTAGGCCACAGCATACGCGATAACAGCGAACGCCCGCCTTCTGTATTGGTCAGCCAGTTACGCGACTATATCGAGCAAAGTTTTCATCTGGGCGGCGATAAGAAGCTGTTGCCGACACTCACCGTGGAACACCCGCTGCAACCTTTCAGCCCTGAATACCTTAAAGCCGATCGACCGGCCGGATTGTTTACCTATGCGCGGGAATGGTTCCAGGATATAGCCGCTGAAGATCCCGCAAATGCCATCTCCAGCCTTCCCGAAGAAAAAAGCCTGAGCCTGCAGTTAGAAACCCTGGCCCGTTTTCTGAAAGCCCCGGTCAAGAACTATTGCCAGTACAGTCTTAAATTCAACTTCGACAGCGAAGACCTTACCTGCGAAGATCACGAACCCTTCGAATTAGATCGTTTGCAAGCCTATGCCCAAAGCAAGGCCTTGTTGGAAGGCTTGCAAAATCAGGAATCGGACGATGTCGACGGCTATTTCCGCAAGCAGATGCAGACATTCGCCGCTCAAGGCAAACTGCCGTTAGCCGGCTTTGCCGAGACCGCTTTCGCCGGTCTCGCCTTTCCGGCACTTAAAGCGTGGCGCCATTATCGAGAGCTGATCCGGCAATGGCCGACGAAATGGGATGCTCGCGCGGTCGAATTGCACTTTACGCTCGGCGACGACATCAGTCTTAACCTCTGCTGTGGCCTGAATCTTTTACATCGTCACATAAAGGATCCTCGAACCAGCCTCATCACGTTAAGCGCGCAAAATCTATTTAAAAAAGACCATATTCAATACCACAATCTGCTGCTACCTTGGTTGCAACATTTAACCGCCAACGCCGCGGGCCTTTCGGTGACAGGACATATCGTCGGCGCGGATGGCATCGTAGAAATCATGACGCTGCCCCAGCATCAAGCCATGAGCCATTTGCAAACCTTGGTCGAAGCCTGGCATCGAGGTCAACAAATGCCGTTACCGGTAGCCAGCCGCACGGCTTTTGTCTGGCTCGGCAGCCACGAAGATGAGGCGTTGGCTCAGGCCAAAGCCCAGTACGAAGGTGACGGCCGTGCCAAGGGCGAAATCGATTACGACCCTTATCTGGCGCGTTTTTTTCCCAGCTTTAGCCAACTCTACCAAGACGGTTTCGAAAGGTGGGCGAATACCTTGTACCGGCCGGTTTTAGAGCAATTGAAAGCGGCCGAATGACGATCTCCAGTGAGTCCACGAAATGATTTTCAAGATCGATGTAGACTTAGTTCACAAAATTGTAAAAAGAAGGCTTCACTATACCCCTCTTGTACGAACAGCATCGACGGAAGCCATTTCCAACGACAAATCGGCGATTTTCCGTGCCGCGTGTTTAAGTTCCAAAAAAATCTGTTCGAACTCGGCGTGAACCTTAGTGGTAACCGTTAAATAGATGCCTTCTCCTGCCTGAGTCATCAATACATAACCGTCACTCCCTTTCACCATCATCTGCTCCAAGCCACCGGAAAATTCTTGCGTACGGTTAAGGCCCACCGAAAAAAGCGCGGCGGTCATACCTCCAAGACAATTTTCATCGACATCGTTCGGCATTAAAGAAGCCAACACCAAACCGTCCTTCGAAATGATGGCGGACGCTTCGATATCCTTAGATTTTTGATTCAGTTCCTGCAATATCGCGCGCATCATCTACTCCTCTTCGATTGTATACAGACGAAAACCCCAGCGCCTAATGTTAGTTGCATATTATGACAATAACGTTGCAGTGGTGGCGGTCAATCACTCTTTTTCAACCCAAAAACTGCGTTTGTTTCTATGGTTATCCCGCGTTTACCATTTGGCTGGCGAATCATTGCCTCTGGCCGCAAGTAGTCATTTATTTTTCAATAGATCCCGTATTTCAGCCAATAACACCTCCTGATTGGAAGGTGCGGGAGCCGCCTCCGGCGCGGCTTCGGCCTCTTTCTTAAACGAGCTTAGAATTTTAATCATCATGAAAACCGCTCCGGCGATAATGGTAAAGTCGATGATGGTTTGAATGAATTTGCCATAGCTGATCACGACGGCAGGGACAAGCGTGCCTTCCGCCGTTTTCGACGCCTCTTTAATCGTTACGGCCAAATCCGAAAAATCGACGCCGCCGAGCAATACGCCGATGGGCGGCATGATTACGTCCGCTACTAACGAACTGACAATTTTTCCAAACGCCCCTCCGATAATGACACCGACCGCCATATCGACGACATTGCCCTTCATCGCAAATTCTTTAAACTCTTGAAGTATTCCCATTTATTCACCTATCGAATTGATGCCGTAAAAATTGACCTAACAATTAAACGATGTGCTCTGGCTTGCGCTCTGAGTGTTTATGGACAAAACTGAAGGCAATTCGAACGAAATATGATCGATCAGCCAGCGGCCTGTTAAGCATTATAATGATCTCCAAATTTTAGACAATGCGTTCAATGCGAATTAAGAGCTTATTAGAGCTGATCCAAAGGTCGTCAATTGTACAAGAACCCATGGACTGGCAGGAACAGGTCGCTTTTTTCTGGTCATAAATGCATAAAAAATAGTCTGCCGTACTTTTAAATTTCGAGCGGAAAAGAAGACTTTGTCACCACCATCAATCCAATATTTTTTCAGTAAAGCCCTTCTTTCAACAGCTTCGTAACCTATGCGTGTTTTCGGTTTTTTTAATCTCCTTGCAATAGCCTTATCGATAGCATCGATGTCCTTAGCGGCCGACGATGCCGATAGCGCTTATCGGCTAGGTAGCGGTTATGCTGTCGACGAAACAGGACTTCGTATCGGCGGCTATGCCAATGCCAAAATAGATGCGCCCCGCGCCGCGCCATTCTATTTCGAAGTCACCGATCTCAGTCTGTTCATTACTTGGGATAATGGCTCGCGGCTGCGTTTTTTTTCGGAATTGGAAGGCGGTGATGTGCTGCGTGGCGGCGAAGACGAGGCGCTGGGATTACAGTATGCCCATTTCGAATTCGAACGCTTTTACCTCGACACGCTGATCGATAACAACTTAACGATACGGCTCGGTAAGTTTCTGACGCCTATCGGCCGGTGGAATGTCATCCATGCCGCCCCGCTGGTTTGGACGACCTCACGCCCCGTCGCGACTGAAAACTCATTTTCGACTCATGCATCAGGTCTGATGCTGCACGGTTCAGTGATGGTGGCCAACCGCCAGCTTGAATATAGCGTCTACGGCGATGCCACCGATGCCTTAGACCCACACCAGTCGAGAGAACCATTAAATAATGGCGTCGGCGCTCATTTGCGCTACTACCTGGACGATACGCTGCAAATAGGCGCATCTTTTGCCAATTTTTCCCTGAATGATGATTTGTCGGCCAACCGCCATCATTTAGCCGGACTTGATTTTTCCTGGTCTTACCAAAAGTTCGAGCTCAGCAGCGAAATCGTTTATCGCACCAGCGACCGCGCGAATGTAAAAGACATTTGGCAAGGTTTTGCTCAAAGCGTGATGCCGCTTTTTAGCCAACATTGGTTCGCGGTAGGCCGTTACGAATTCTTCGATCAGGAACTCGATAAAACCGGACAGGTTGGCGTGTTAGGCCTAGCCTACAGGCCTTTACCCCCTCTGGTTTGGAAATTGGAATATCGGCTGGGCACGCATAACGAACTATTAGCTCCGGACGGTTTATCAGCCTCCTTTGCGGTACTGTTTTAAGACGATGCGTGTAGTCTATCCCCTGCTCTTCTTCCTGTTACTCACCGGTTTTCCAGTATGCGCTGTCGAACCTTTAGCTGTCGTAACCGCTGCAAACAGCCCGCTGGAAACACTGTCTCTGGATAACTTAAAACTTATTTATCAGCGCAAAAGTCAAATCGATCCGGAAGGCAATCGCTGGGTTCCTCTTAACCTGCCGGTTGCCGATCCGTTGCGCCGCAGTTTCTCGCTAACGCTTTTCTCACTATTGCCGGAAGAACAGGAAGACTATTGGAATGTCCAATATTTCAACGGTATCACCCCGCCTAAAGTCATGGCCTCCGAAGAAGCCGTACTCCGTTTTGTAGCCGCTACAACAGGCTCAATCGGTTACGTGCGCAAGCAAAAAGTGGATAACAGGGTAAAAGTCCTGCTACTGCTTACGCCAAACCCCGAAAAATAAGCGCACCAGCCGTCGCTCTGCTATTTTCATACCAAAACTGCAGACATTATTTGCGTGAAATGCAAAATAAGTAGCTAGTTTGTTTTCGCGCAGCCCAATTAAACTCCATAAACATCAATGCTTTATAAATTGGCATGGATGGTGCTTTGTATAATTCCAAGCAAGCGATACCCGCTTTACTGAAAAGATACAAATCACATTGGAGATTGCAAGATGAGTTCACATGAATTTAAAAATGACAACCACGACGACGACCATACCTCTTCCGAGTACCCAATAGAGCAGAACGAAAACCACGAGGACAGCTCTTCCTCGCAGCATGCACGGGTAAACGGAACCGATGATCATCATTTATCGACAATCGATTCCGACATTCCAGGTATTAATCCATTTGAAAATTCAATCGATGATTTGCAGCATTCAAACACTGCAAGCGACACCGAAAACAGCACAAGAAATTCAAATGATCTCGAAAATCAAGATGGTGATAACGCTTTCGAGCAACAGACGGAGAGCCATGGCGGCGATTCATCTTATGCCGGCAACGTCCATCCGGAAGGCAGCGATGGCGATGATATATTAATCGGCGACAACACCGACCAGGGAGAACATCACTACGACGGCGGTAACGGTGATGACATCATACTTGCGGGCGGCAGAAAAACCAGCCAGTTAGAGCAGTTTTTTGCTGAGCATCAAGACATCGTCCATTCCATAGAGTCAGATCAAAAATTGACCGATGTGGCTTTATTTATCAATAACGATGCAAATAACAATGACGTTCGTAATATTTTCGACATTCATAGCCGCAGCGGCCATGACCAAATCTTTAACTTTCATGCGGCAACCGACAAAGTTCAGATTGACCGCGGACTTAACGGCTCAGCCATTCACGATATAGATAGTTTGCTCGAGCATATCCATATTACGGGAAACAATTTAAGCATGGACCTTGGCGACGGAAACTCGATAACGTTAGTAGGCGTCGATGTCTCTGGATTGTCTGCCAATAATGTCGATTTTGTGTAAAAAGCCTTATTTTCATTACTAAACCGTAACGAAGAGAAATAACATAACTAATTCACTATTTCCCCAAGCAGCAATGTTCAACAAGCCTAATATTGTTTTGATTTTACTGGCGCTGATCGGCATGACGTCCGAGGTTCATGCAACACAACAATATATGGATTCTTACAACGCGCCGCAATGCACCTCTTGTCATACCAGCGGCGTCTTTAACAAAAGTACAGGAAAAGCCGGACTAAGCGCCTTTCTAGCGTCGCAAACACCTATTTGTACCGCGCCGCAAGTGTTACAGGGCAATATTTGTGTGTCGCCTGAGACTACTACGAGCGATTCCGACCGTGTATTTACTTACCTGGAAACAGCTTATCCGCAATATCTTTCACCGAAAGGCGCGGCATCCGCCACCGCCTCAGGCTACTATTACCGCTATTATTCGGAGACCGACTCTTATATCGCCACGGTCAACGATACGGTGTATTACATGGGACCGGCCTCGCAGAATAAAATCGTTTCCTTGGGAGCGCTAGCCGATTGGCTCGCTGCAGCGATCAAGTCAAACACCAACCCTTCCGGCACCGACAATACAAATGACGACCAAAATGGCGAAGATCACGAAGATCACGAAGATCACGAAGATCACGAAGATCACGAAGATCACGAAGATCACGACGATTACGACGATTACGACGATTACGAAGATCATGACCATGACGACCATGATGATTGAGCAATGCGAGCGAAACAGCGTTTTCAACTCAATCAGCTAGACATAGGACAGGTTAACTCCGGACTCACGACTGAGCGAGTCGACTCCCAAAGGGCATATGTTTCGTGCGAGCAGACAAGTGGCTCGACTCGGCTTTATATCTGCGCGTGAATACGATTAATCAATTTTAGCAAGGTCAATGACTATGAAATTTTTTACCCAAACTTTTATTGGCAAATGCATTTTTGCTTTAGCGTTAACGGGCATCATGGCTAATGCCCAAGCCACACAGCAATACATGGATGCTTACAACGCACCTGCATGTACCTCTTGTCATACCAGCGGCATCCTTAACAAAAGTACAGGAAAAGCCGGACTAAGCGCCTTTCTAGCGGCGCAAACACCTACTTGCAACCCGCCGCAAGTGCTGCAAGGCAATGTTTGCGTAACGCCGGTAGCCAGCGACTCCGACCGTATCTTTGCTTATCTGGAGGCGAGTTACCCCGAATATTTAGCACCCGCGGGCTCTGTATCCTCTGACTTCTCCGGCTATTATTACCGTTATTATTCGGCCACTAACGCTTATATCGCCACCGCCAACGGTACGGTTTATTATTTAGGGCCGGCCTCGCAGAATCAGATTATTTCCTTGGGCGCCCAAGCCGATTGGTTCGCCAATGCCGTTGCGGCAGGTTTCTGATTTAGGAAAAAGCATGAAATAAGTTGGAGGGAGGTCGGTGGCTCGCTTGGCAGGTGTCGGCGGCAGGGATAGCCGCCGCCAAGCCTACAAGGATGTATTGACAGGCGTCCTGTCAAGCGAGTCACCAAGCCTCCACAACGCTTATGTTTCGAGGCTACCAACTTAAGCCGGGACAGTCAGAGGTTAAGCCGTTCGTGGTGAGCAAAGTCGAACCATGAATGGCTTAACCGCTCACCCTTCGACAAGCTCAGGACGAACGGTTAAGCCTCCCTCTTTGTCCCGTTTTAAACGAGAAGCCGGTTTCGAGAAGTTATTTTGTGCATATTCCTTAATTGTTTCTATCACATCGAAGTCGTCAGCTCTTTATGTTGTCGACTCCTTAAATTTACAGAGAACCCGATATGCAAAACAAAGTCATTTTAATCGCACTGACAATCTTGATGAGCGCTTTTAACGCTAATGCTGTAGAAGTCGGACAAGCTGCGCCACAGTTTACCTTGCCGTCTTTACAGCAAAATCAACCCACCGGCTTGAATCAATTCAGCGGCAAAGTGGTTTATGTCGACTTTTGGGCATCATGGTGTTTGCCTTGTCGGACTTCGTTCCCGCTATTAAATGCGCTGCATCAAAAATTGAGGGATCGAAACTTCGAAGTCGTAGCGATTAACCTGGACGAAGATAAAGCCAACGCCGAAAAGTTCCTGAAAGACATCCCGGTCACGTTTACGGTTTTGCACGATCCCAATGGCGAATGGGCCGATAAATTTGTCGTTGAATCGATGCCGACGTCGTTCATTATCGATAAACAGGGCGTTATTCGTAATATTCATCACGGTTTTGTCAGCGATGACATCAAAGGGCTCGAACAAAAAATCGTGCAATTGCTGGCGGCAAAGTAATGAAGCTCATCTATTTATTAGTGTTGCCGGCTTTGATTGCAAACTGCACAGCCTGCACGGAAGTCTTGCCCAGGCAGCGCGGAAATCTGGCGCTGCCGCAAATGTCTTTTACGCCCGATGCGCTGGAATTCGGACTGCGCCAACATACCGCTTTCAGTAAAGAATCGGCGAGCGGTGGGTATGGCGGCGGTTGCGGCGGTTGCGGCTGCAATTGAGCACCTATTCAACCGTCAGCCATTTCGGCACCGATTTCATCTTTGATTTTTTACGCTAATGTCCATGAAGCAACGAAAAATAAATCATACCTTAGCTCGCCTACACTGCGCGGCCCTGGCACTGCCGGGACTGATTTCGACCGCAACGGCCGGGCGCGTCGAGGAAACCTATAACGCCGACTTTCAGTACGGACATTATGCCGAAAGCAACCAGCGCATACAGGTCGACATCTTCGAAGGCGCGCTATCGGCCCCTATCGGCAAGTCGATGACAGCCTCCGTGAATCTAGTTCGCGATATGGTGTCCGGTGCATCGCCCGTCTACAACTACAAAGATGAACAAGGTCGCGTTGTACAGCTAATTAGCGGCGCGTCACCATCCAGCTCATGCGGCGAATCGATCTGCGAACAACGCGACGCCGTCAGCTCGGCTTTAACCTATTTTCTCGATTCCGCCGCTATCAGCGCCGGCGGCGGTTATTCCAGGGAGCACGATTACACATCCCGCTATGTTAATACCAATATAAGCCTGGATTTAAATAAAAAACTGACCACGCTGAATTTCGGCGCCTCGGTCGCCTTCGATGAAATCGCCCCGTCGCCTTCCGCCTGGAATAGCCGGGACACGGATTTTAATAGCCATAAAACCAGCCAGCAATATTTGCTAGGCGTGGCACAAGTAATAGACAAGGATACTCTGGTACAAAGCAATATCACCTTTGGCTACCAGAACGGCTTCTTGTCCGATCCTTATAAATGGGTGGCATTTTATAACGGCAATAACTTCTCGGATTTTCAGCAGGATAAGCGTCCGCAACAAAAGTTCCAATGGGCGTGGCTGAATCAATATGTCCACCATTTCGGCCAGTTTAACAATGCGGCCCTGCATCTGGATTACCGCTTCACCACCGACGATTGGGGCGTGAACTCGCATACCTTCGAGGCCAGCTGGCACCAACCCATCGCCGATAACTGGCAAATCATTCCACGCTTTAGATATTACTCGCAGGACGAAGCGGATTTTTATCAACCCGTCTTCGACGGAAACTCGGCAAACTACGCGGCCTATTCCAGCGACTATCGATTGGCGGGATTCGGGGCATTTTCCGGAGGAATAAAATTGAGCAAGGAAATAACAGTAAAACCTTTCAGCCAATTAAAATTCCAAACCGGTTTTGAATACTACAACCATAAGGCCGACTATCAACTCGGAGGCAGTAGCCACGATAATTTCGACAGTTTTAGCTACACGATGGTGACCGCCTCGTTTAATTTGAAGTTTTAAAATGACCAGCCATAGAAAAATGATCCGAAAACTTGCCTCAATAACCCTACTTTGGCTATTCGGCATTGTCATCGCACAAGCTGAAATTCCTAAAGCCAGTCTGAACGTTACATTATTAACGCCGGCAAAATGGCCCGCCGAGTATAAACTCACGTTATCCGTGCCTAAAGATCATCATGCCTATCTGGATAAAGGCGATGAAAAGGCTTATCTCCCGATCGAAATCGATGCTAAAGGAAAATTGGCCGCGTCCCGCTTAACCCTTGGCGATCTGCAAAAACCGGCCGGGGAGCGTGACGATGTAGCCAAAGCGCTTGTATTAAGAAATCAAGGTGACTTCAGGTTTACGCTTAAGCCTTTAGGCAAAGAAGCGTTAACTGTCAATACAACCGTTTTGGATGTCAGTTATCAACTGTGCAACGACATCAAGCACGTTTGTTTTCGTCCGCAAACAGCGCAAATCGAACTAACGTTGCCGACAGCGGGTACCGGTGCATCGTTAGACACATCCAGCATTACCGATGGCCTGTTGTCGCTATTCAAAAATAACCAGGACAACACCTTCATCATCTTCGGACTGATGTTTATTGCCGGCATTTTGTCGGTCGCGACGCCTTGTGTTTACCCGATGCTGCCGATTACCTCGATGTTCGTCGCCAACCGCGCCAATGGTGTGACTGAAAAGGTCAAGCTGCATGCTTTGGCCTATATGGTCGGCATTATTGGCACTTATATGCTGTTGGGACTGATTGCCGGAATGACCGGAGGCGCATTTAACGCGTTTATGCAATCGGCTTGGGTTAATATCGGCTTCGCGTTGTTTTTCAGCTTCTTTGCCATCGCTTTGCTCGGCTTTTACGAGCTGGCTTTCATGCAAAATGAAGTGCATACGCTGGAACAACGGACTTATCATGTGAATGGCTTGGCCGGCACCTGGCTGATGGGTAGCGTAGCCGGCCTGGTTATTTCACCTTGCGTCGGCCCTATCGTATTCGCGCTATTGCTGCAAGTTGCCGACCTGATTGCCGACGAAGCCAATGCGCTGGCTTTAACCGGCCAAAGCTTGACTGTATGGGATAAGTTGCGCATCTCGAGTCAGGGCAGCTTAATGATGGGCGGTTTCGGTCTTGGCGTCAGCCTGCCTTTTTTCACGATCAGCGTCGTCAAATTCAAGAAACTGCCTAAATCGGGCTATTGGATGAATAAAATCAAGTATGCATTCGGCCTGATGATTTTATATTTCGCTTATGTCTATTTTGCCAAAGGCATGGGCGTGTTGGGTGTAGAGCATTCCGTCACGCAATCGTTGGCCTTTGGCATCGTGGCGATATGGATGGCAGTGGTCTATTTCAACGTATTATCGCTGGTGTCTGCCGACGCCCAACCGAACCAGAAAATGCATCATTTTTGCGGCGTCATGTTATTGATTATCGGTGCCTGGCTGGTCGTCGCCGGCTTGGGACAAACGCCGATTATCAATACGGCCCATGCCAATACCATTGCCGCGGAAAGCTGCCAAAACCCTGCAAGTTCGGCAATTCAAGAAGACGCCGGCATTCCATGGTACAGAAATTTCGATGCCGCCCAAAAAGTGGCGCAACAAACCGGCAAACCGATTTTCATCGACTTCTACGCCAGTTGGTGCGCCAACTGCGTCGCGTTCAAGGAGGAAACGGCGAATAACCCTCGACTCAATCAAGCGTTAAGAGAAAAAGCGGTGGCGGTAAAACTGGTCGACCAGGAACCCGAATTCGAGAAATTCCGTAATCATCCGGAACACCGACAATTAAAAATCGGCTTGCCGTATTTTTCGATCTTATCGCCGGACGGCAAATTGATTTGGTCGAGTACGGATTATCAGGCAACGGAAGAAATGGTGAATGTCCTGGCAAATTTTAGCGGATAAAGCCGCGACTACCGGATTGAACCCAAAGGGTATAAGTTTCGTACGAGCAGACAAGCGGCTCAACTCAGCTTTATAATGATTTATGCCTATTCACCGGATGCTATCGATCTCTTTTCTTTTACTGTTGCTGTTAGCCACAGTGCCGATAGTCGGGCTATCTTTTTATGCGTCGCGGGTTGCGATGGAAGCGGAAATAGGGCGTAACCTTAAAAACGACGCCGCCATGTTGATGGAACAAATCGACATGTTAATCTTCGAACGTTTGCAGAATGTTCACTCATGGAGTCATCTGGATATTATCCAGGAAGGCCGCATCGGCGATATAGACAAACGACTGGCGCAATTTTTAGGGGAATTGAAACGCGGTTATCCCGGCGTCTATCGAAACCTGTTTTACCTGGATAAAGACAAGCGAATCGTCGCGGCTGACGACCCAGCCTTAATCAACCAATATTTCCAGCCGCCGGCGGACTGGTTACATGCGCAAGTACCGCACGGTGAAGTCTTC
>JAQTYP010000450.1 GCA_028688235.1 Methylomonas sp. | reverse complement strand
TTTGAAACCGCCTGTACTTGTTTTCTTGAAGCGCTTGCCTGCGCCGCTATTGCTCTTCATTTTTGGCATTTGTTTTCTCCAATGATTGAAAGTTAAGTCCCTGAGATAAAACCCAGTGAGGCAAAATGCTTGGCCCCAATGAATTTTCGGCATCTTTCGATACCTATTTCAACGTTTCTTTCCTGAAACGCCTGTCCTTGGATTGCACCTATCGATCGGCCAAACCAAGCTACACATTATTTTTTCTTCTTAGGCCCCATGACCATGACCATCTGCCGGCCTTCCAGCTTGGGAAACTGCTCGACGGCGGCGAATTCTTCCAGATCGGTCTCGATGCGTTTCAACAAATCCATGCCGAGTTCACGATGTGATAATTCGCGGCCTTTGAATCGGACGGTAATCTTGGTCTTATCACCTTCGCTCAGGAATTTAATCAAACTTCTCAGCTTGACCTGATAGTCGCCTTCTTCAGTGCCTGGGCGAAATTTGATTTCCTTGATCTGAATTTGCTTCTGCTTTTTCTTGGCGGCTTGCAGTTTTTTGTTTTGCTCGAACTGATACTTGCCGTAATCCATGATTTTACAAACCGGCGGATCGGCATTGGGCGAAATCTCGACTAAGTCAAGATTTGCATCATAGGCAGTCTGTAAAGCTTCGGTGATTGAAACAACCCCGACCTGCTCACCTTCGGCACCTATCAATCTCACTCGTCTTGCGGTGATTTCGTCGTTTAGGCGCGTTGCATCTTTTTTAGAGCTGATACCCTAATCCTCCAAGTTGTTATTATTTTCTGTCCGCAATCTCGATTTTTAAGCGTTCGATTAGCTCGTCGACTGGCAGACTTCCCAGATCCTCACCCTTCTGGGTGCGAACTGCTATGGTTTGGCTATCCATTTCTTTGTCGCCGATAATCAAAAGATACGGCACACGCTGCATGGAATGTTCGCGGATTTTAAAGCCTATCTTTTCATTTCTCAAGTCAATTTTGACTCTAAGACCTTGTTTTTCCAGTTCGCGCCTAACTTGCTCAGCGTAATCAGCCTGACGATCGGTGATATTCATGACCATGGCATGCACCGGCGACAGCCACAGCGGGAAATTACCGGCGTGCTGCTCGATCAAGATGCCGATGAAGCGCTCCAGCGAACCAAGTATCGCTCTATGCAACATGACCGGCACATGGCGGGCACTGTCTTCGCCGATATATGACGCCCCCAAGCGATCGGGCATAGAAAAATCGACCTGTATCGTGCCGCACTGCCAAACTCGGCCTATGCAGTCTTTCAACGAAAACTCTATCTTGGGACCGTAGAACGCTCCCTCTCCCGGTTGTAATTCCCACGCCAGACCTTTGGCATTCAGAGCCAACTCCAGGGCATTTTCGGCCTTGTCCCAAACCTCGTCGCTACCCACCCGGTTTTCCGGTCGCGTGGACAGCTTGATGATCACCTCTTCGAAACCGAAATCCTTATAGACTTCGAAAAGCAAATCGATGAAGGTCGATACCTCGGATTGGATCTGATCTTCGGTACAGAAAATATGCGCGTCGTCCTGCACGAAGTTACGCACGCGCATCAAGCCGTGCAAGGTGCCGGAAGGCTCGTTACGGTGGCAGGAACCGAATTCCGCCAGACGCACAGGCAAATCGCGATAGCTCTTGATGCCTTGATTATAAATCTGAATATGGCACGGGCAGTTCATCGGCTTGACCGCATAATCGCGGTTTTCCGAATGGGTGGTGAACATCATAGCACTGAACTTGTCCCAATGACCCGATTTTTCCCACAAGCTGCGATCAACGATTTGCGGGGTTTTGACCTCACCGTAGCCATTGACGCGCAATTTTTCGCGTATGTATTGTTCGACCTGCTGATAAATTGCCCAGCCCTTGTCGTGCCAGAACACCATGCCCGGCGCCTCTTCCTGGGCATGAAACAAGTCCAGTGCCTTGCCTATCTTGCGGTGATCGCGTTTTTCCGCCTCTTCCAAGCGATGTAGATAAGCCGCCAGTTCTTTGCTATCACCCCAGGCCGTGCCGTAAATGCGTTGCAGCATTTCGTTGTTGGAATCGCCGCGCCAATAAGCACCAGCAATCTTCATCAACTTGAAGGCTTTCAATTTACCGGTACTGGGCACATGCGGACCGCGGCACAAGTCGGTGAATTCGCCTTGGCTATACAAAGACAAATCTTCGTTGGCCGGAATCGACGCAATGATTTCCGCCTTGTATTTCTCGTCCAGGCCTTCGAAAAAACTCACCGCGTCGTCGCGCGACATCACGGAACGGCTGATTGCAATATCCTGCGCCGCCAATTCCTGCATTTTCCTTTCGATGACCGCCAAATCTTCCGGCGTAAACGAACGTTCGAAAGCGATGTCGTAATAAAAGCCGTTTTCGACCACAGGACCGATCGTGATCTGAGCACTGGGGAACAACTGCTTGATAGCTTGCGCCAGCAAATGCGCGGTTGAATGGCGAATGACCTCTATACCCTCTTCATCCTTGGCCGTGATGATCTGCAAAGTCGCATCGTTTTCGATCAGCGCACTAGCATCGACCAACTTATCGCCGATCTTGCCGGCTAAAGTAGCCTTGGCCAAACCGGAACCGATCGCTTTGGCAACATCCATTACGGTAACGGCTTGCTCGAATTGACGCTGAGAACCGTCGGGAAGAGTAATTACAGGCATTTTCGATTCCACAATTAAAAAAGCACCGACGAGCGGTGCTTAATGTTTTGGTAGGCGCGAGTGGACTCGAACCACCGACCCCCACCATGTCAAGGTGGTGCTCTAACCAACTGAGCTACGCGCCTAAAAGTCTGTCGTTCGATTTGGTCATTATACTGACTTTATTCCTCTTTGCAAGCTTTTAATTTAATCTCCGACTAAAATCCCTCGCACCCATAAAACTTCGAACAGCTTAGCCCGACGTGTTTGGCTTCGTACATGGCATTGTCGACATTCTTCATCAAGGTATTGCCATCCTGTCCGTGAGCCGGATAACAATAGATCTGTCGTTCCGGCATTTTCAATTGCCGTAAAAAATCACACTTAGGATTTGGCCCTAAATAACTTCCCGAAATAACCGTCGCTCGCCAAGCCGTTCGTGCTGAGCTTGTCGAAGCATGAGCTTGTCGAAGCATGAACGGCTTGGCGCGGGTGAGGCCCGGATTTTCCCGTCCATCCTTCGACAAGCTCTCAAGAAACAGCTTAGTTAAGTATTTATAATCAATGGCTTACAAATCCGCAACGAGCAATGAATACGTTATCAAACAGCTTGAGGCACCAAGTCAAATCCTAATGATTTCGCT
>JAQTYP010000449.1 GCA_028688235.1 Methylomonas sp. | reverse complement strand
TATCCCAATATTCATCCGTAAACAGTTGTCGAGGCATGAGCGGCTTGTCTTTTGATTGAAAAACCATTTCATGCGGCAGAAAAATTGAATTTCAAGGGGGGATTGCAAAATGGCAACAGCCCCTAGTCTACACGGTTTTCAACATTTTCTTTAGTCGATACAGTGTATCCAAAGCCTGACGAGGGCTGAGATTATCCGGATCGACTTCCTCGAGCAATACCACGGCCGGGTGACATTCTCGGCTGGTAAACAAATCGAACTGATTCACCTCGCTATGGCTTTGTTGTTCGATGTAGGCCGTGTTTTCCAATTGAGCCAGTTTGTTCTTGGCATTAGAGATTACAATTTGCGGAACGCCAGCCAAGGCTGCAACTTGCAGCCCGTAACTCTGGCTGGCAGGTCCTTCCTTGACGGCATGCAAAAACACGATCTTGTCGCCGTGTTCCATCGCGTCCAGATGTATATTGTGTATGCCGGCCTGTTCTTCGGCCAAGGTGGTGAGCTCGAAGTAATGCGTGGCAAACAACGTAAAGGCTCGAGTATGTCTCGCCAGATAATCCGCGCAAGCCCACGCCAACGACAAACCGTCGAAGGTGCTGGTGCCACGGCCGATTTCGTCCATTAAAATCAGGCTGTTGCTGGTGGCATTGTGCAGGATATTAGCCGTCTCCGACATTTCGACCATGAAGGTGGAGCGGCCGCTGGCCAAGTCGTCGGAGGCGCCGATTCGGGTGAATATCTTGTCGATGGGGCCGCATGTCAACGACTGCGCCGGTACATAGCAACCGATGTGCGCCATCAGTACGATCAAAGCCGCCTGGCGCATATAGGTCGACTTACCGCCCATGTTGGGGCCGGTGATGACCAGCATTCTTCTGTCCCCGGAAAAATCCAGATCGTTGGCGACGAAGGGAATGCTGGACAGCTGCTCAACCACAAGATGGCGGCCGCCGACGATATGTATGCCGCTTTCTTGGGTCAGTTCAGGCTGTGTCAGATTCAAGGTCTCGGCGCGCTCGGCGAAATTGACCAACACGTCCAATTCGGCCAAGGCATTCGCGCACAGCTGTAAATCGCTTAGCGCTGCGCCTAAAGTAGTCAATAGTTCATCGTACAGCGATTTTTCGAAGGACAGTGACTTTTCGCGAGCACTCAATACCTTGTCTTCGAACGACTTTAATTCGGCAGTGATGTAACGCTCCGCACCTTTCAACGTTTGTTTGCGCGTGTAATGGGCCGGCACTTTGTCGGCCTGGGCATTGGAAATCTCGATGTAATAGCCGTGTACGCGGTTGTAATTGACTTTTAAAGTAGCGATGCCGGTGCTTAGTCGTTCGCGTTGTTCCATATCTATCAAAAATTGATCGGCGTTCTGACTTAGGTTACGCAATTCATCCAACTCCGGATGATAGCCGGGAGCGATCACGCCGCCGTCGCGAATCAGCATAGGCGGGTTGTCGATGACGGCTCGCCGCAATAAATCCAGCAAATCCGGTTGTTCGCGTAGTTGCGCGCGCAAGGCTTCTAAATGGGAATTTTCGCTACCGGACAATTGCGTTTGCAGTTCGGGTAGGACGGATAGGGTTTGCCTAAGAACCAAAAGATCGCGAGGCCGGGCGGACTTCAGCGCGATACGCGAACTGATGCGCTCAATGTCGCCAACCTGGCGCAGGCTGTTCTGTAAATCACGGTATTTTTCGTTATACAACAGGCTATCTATACACGCGTAACGGCCATTGATAACGGTCTGGTCGCGCAATGGTCGGTGTAGCCAGCGCCTCAAGCATCGGCTACCCATCGCGGTGGCCGTTTTGTCCAATACGCCGAGCAGCGTGTATTGCAGTTGGCCGCTGGGGTGGCTATCCAACTCCAGATTGCGCCGGCTGGCGGCGTCCAGGCTGATCCCGTCGTCGGCATGTTCGACGCTGATGCCTTGGATGTGGGGTAGGGCGCTTTGCTGAGTATCGCGCACATATTGCAGCAAACAACCGGCCGCACAAATCGCAGCCGGCAAATGTTCGCAGCCGTAGCCCTTCAAGTCATGGCAATGAAACTGTTTGAGGATTAGCTGGCGGCAGCTATCCAGCTCGAAATGCCAGGGCGGGCGCTTGCATAATCCGCGGCGCTCCTTGATGGCGGCGGGCATAGATAAATCTTCGCTGTAAAGCAGTTCGGCCGGATTCAAGCGTTCGATTTCGCTTAGCAATTGGGTTTCGCCATCCAATTGTTGCAATACGAATTTGCCGCTGGAGAGATCCAAGCAAGCTAGGCCGTAAATCTTGTCGAATGTCGCCAGGGCCACCAGCAAATTGTCTTTACGGTCTTCCAATAAGGCTTCGTCCGTGACCGTTCCGGGGGTGACGATGTGCATGACTTTGCGTTCGACCGGGCCTTTGGAAGCTGCAGGGTCGCCGATTTGCTCGCAAATGGCAATCGATTCGCCTTGCTTCAACAGGCGGGCAATATAGTTTTCGGCGGCATGATAAGGAATCCCTGCCATCGGTATGGGTTGGCCGCCGGAATGACCGCGTGCGGTAAGCGTGATGTCGAGCAGTTGCGCCGCTTTCTTCGCGTCGTCGAAAAACAATTCGTAAAAATCGCCCATACGATAAAACAACAGCGTTTCGGGGTGTTGGGCTTTGATGCGAAGAAATTGCTGCATCATCGGGGTGTGTTGCGTTTTCTCGTCTTGCTTGGTGCCTTGTGTTTTCTGGTTATTCATTTGTAAGCAGATGATGCATAAGGAGTATTTGTTTATTTTTTGTTGAGTATATCATTAACGACACTGATCGAAACTTACCTGCACTTTAGCTTTTGGTATAGGTTTTAGTGTAGGTTTTTTCAGGTTATACTCGCCCCATCATTTACTTCAAAAACCTATACCAAAATCAGCAATTCTCAATTTAAGAGACTCAACATCAATCCGGATTCTGAGGGATTGGGATATTCATGCCCTCAAGCATAAGGGGTGATGCGTTTTTGAAAATACTGTTTTTGCGAGATGCTTTTGGATTGCAATTGTTGAGAACTCTGCGTCTAAACAAGTTACCTACTTGGCGTCCCCCTTTGAAAAAGGGGCTACCACCTTAAGCCGGGACAGTCAGAGGTTAAGCCGTTCGTGGTGAGCTTGTCGAACCATGAATGGCTTAACCGCTCACCCTTCGACAAGCTCAGGGCGAACGGTTAAGCCCCCTCTGTGTCCCGTTTTAAACGAGAAGCCGAAAAAGGGGGATTGAGGGGGATTTATTTAAAAAATCTCCCCTAGCCCCTCTTTTTCAAAGAGGGGGAACTGACTTCCGTTGGTATTTTTATGCTTGCGG